>CAYVTN010000180.1:1199-6444 GCA_964454395.1 uncultured bacterium
ACCAGCAACCTAGCGGTTAACAGCCGCTCGCTCCACCATTGAGCTACCGAGGAATAAGTTGGTGAAAAAATATGTAAAAGAGCATTAAGCGTGAAAATCGAAAATCGAGAGTTGACCGCAATCGCTGTTATCGATTATCGATTTTCCATTCTCGATTGCTCGGCGTTTCCGCGATGCGGAAACGCGGGGCTGGACTCGAACCAGCAACCTAGCGGTTAACAGCCGCTCGCTCCACCATTGAGCTACCGAGGAATGGTGTCAAATCAAGTAAACCGAGAAACCAATATAGGGTTTTTTTAAAAAAAATCAAGCTAAAAATCAAAAGTGGAATTAAATAATTTGTGGGCCTACCATCTAATGAGTAACGTCCTGATGGAGCTTACTTTTTATCGCTTTTTTTCTTGCTTCCGACAACCCTTCGCCACGCCCAGTATCCAGGAAGGTCAGTGGTTCCTGCCGCAGAACCTTGCGCATCCAATTGAGCTGCCTGCCAAAGCGACGGCAGCTGGTACACATCCAATGATGGTAGATCAGCGCCAACCGGTCTTTTATGGCCAGATGGCGATCCATGGCCAACGACTGTAATTGTGAGGCTTTTTGGCAACTGATCATCATCCTTGAACCTTTCCCAACCATTTAGTTTCCAGACAGGACCTAAGCTGTGTCCTGGCCCGGTAGAGCATTACCCAATAATTATTCGGACTAATCTTCAAAACCTGACAGATCTCTTCACCTTTAAGACCGTCCATTTCCCGTAAAAGGAAAGCCTCGGCCGTACGCTGGGGCAGGGCCTGAAGGCAATTTTCAAAAACACCTCGAAATTCCTGCTCTTCCAGGGCTTGCGACGGATTCCAGTGCCATGGTGCCGGACCCTGAAGCCATTGGCCTTTGTCATCAAACCCCGGAGCCTGCAGTTGGGCATCCAGCTCCGGATCTTCGCTGGGTTTTTCACGGCCCAGATGACGGAAATGATCGATAATTTTATGCTTGAGAATGCCAAACAGCCAGTTTTGGATGGTGGATTGGCGGTTATAAGTGTTTTGGTTGCGAAGGGCGCCGAGGAAGGTTTCCTGTACAATATCTTCTGCCGCGGTTTTATCGCGCAAACGCAACAGGGCATAGCGATACAGCAGATCGCCATAGCGGTCCACCCAGATCTGGGGATCTAACAATTCCTGATGATCCTGCGACTGATTACTCATAAATAACATCCGCCTTGAAAAAAGATCCACCTTGAAAGCAAGGTCCGGTTGCGGGCCGCAGCATGACTATATAGCAAACAAAGTCCGGATGCAATGGCAATGTGGGTGATGGAGGAGTAGCATTCTTTTCACTTGAATTTAAAGACAGCTTAGCCATAATAGGTATCCGGAACGTTGATTTCACTTTGATTAAAGGAGATGATCGCATGTTGAAAGCATTGTTGGAGACGGAATTGAACCAGCGCATTAATGATGAATTATATTCATGGTATTTATACATGGCCATGGCCGCTTATTTTGAAAGCAAGAATCTGCCGGGGTTCACCAATTGGATGACCCTGCAGGCAGGGGAAGAAATGATGCATGCCATGAAAAATTATCACTATGTACTGGAACGGGGCGGTACGGTGCAGTTCCAGGCCATTGCCGCTGTGCCCAATGATTGGCCCTCCGTACTGGCTGTGTTTGAGCAAGCTTTGGCCCATGAAGAAAAAATCACGGCCATATACAACGACTTTATGGAAAAAGCCAAACAGGAAAAAGACCATGCTGCCCAGATTCATATCCAATGGTTTATCAATGAACAGGTGGAGGAAGAAGCCAATGCCAAGGCCGTGGTAGAACGGCTCAAAATGGCCAAAGACTCCCCGGGCGGCTTGTTTATGCTCGATCAGGAAATGGCCAAACGTCAGCCTGCACCAGCACCGGCCAATTAAGGGTACACCAGCGCGATACCACTTTTACGAATCTTAGTATCCAGGAGACTGAATGACTTTAGGAGCAACCTACCTCGGCCAAGAACGATGCTTATTTAGGGTGTGGGCCCCTTACCGTAAGCAGGCGGCGGTCCGGCTTTTAGAATCACCGGGCCGCCCATGGCCTTTGACCAGGGATGACCGGGGCTATTGGTCTGGTGAAATAAGTCCTGTCAAGCCGGGTGCGCTTTATGAGCTGGTGCTTGATGGTCAGGAAACCTATCCGGACCCGGCCTCAGCCTGGCAACCGCAAGGGGTCTTCGGACCATCGGCTGTAGTGGATCATGACTTTGCCTGGACGGATCAGGCCTGGTGTAATCCTCCTCTTAAAGATTATATTATTTACGAATGCCATATAGGGACATTCTCCGCCCAAGGCACTTTTCAGAGCGCCTTAACCAACCTTCCTTATCTCAAAGATTTGGGCATCACGGCCATTGAACTAATGCCTGTGGCCGCCTTTTCAGGCCGCTATAACTGGGGCTATGACGTGGTTTTTCCTTTTGCTGTGCACCAAGATTACGGGGGCCCGCAAGGTCTGAAAACCTTTATCAATGCCTGTCACCAGCATGGTCTGGCGGTCATTCTGGATGTGATCTATAATCATTTTGGCCCGGAAGGCAATATTCTCGAAGCCTTCGGCCCTTATTTCACCGCCAAATATCCTTCCTTTTGGGGCAAAGCGGTTAATTTTGACGACCAAGATGCGCAGGGGGCCAGGAACCTGGTCAAAGAGAACGCGCTCTATTGGGCGCGTCACTTTCACGTGGATGGCCTGCGTTTGGACGCTGTGCAGGCCATTTTTGACCAAAGCGCTTATCCCATTTTGGCTGAAGTGAAGGACGCCCTGGCGCAGTTCAGTACTCAGCAGCAACGACCGGTGCATGTCATTGCTGAAAGCGACCTCAATGCCAGCATCATCACCAGTCCAAAGCAGGAAGGGGGCTGGGGCCTGGACGCGGCCTGGTGCGATGACCATCATCATGCCTGGCATGCTTTTCTCACAGGGGAACACTCAGGCTATTACCAGGATTTTGGCGCTTGGGATCAAGTGAAGGCCACGCTTGCCCAGGGATTTTGGTTCCAGGGCCAGTTTTGTCAACACCGGCAAAAACATCTTGGTGATTTTGTTCATCCCATGAATCCCCGGCAGCTGGTGATTTATGTCCAGAACCATGATATGGTGGGCAATCGCCTACAGGGCGAACGCTTGAGCACCTTGGTGGCCTGGCCCTGGCTCTATGTGCTGGCTGCGGCCACCTTGCTTTCGCCATTTGTACCCCTGCTGTTCATGGGGGAAGAGTACGGCGAGACCAATCCTTTCCTATTTTTTGTGGATCATGCAAGCCCTTTGCTGCGCCAGGCGGTCAGGGCCGGACGGCGCAAAGAGTTGGGGCCATTCAATTGGAAGGGCGAACCGCCCGATCCTTATGCACAGGAGACCTTTGAACGCTCCAAACTGGATTGGTCAAAACTGACCCGATCCGGGCATGAAGGCTTGTACCGGTTTTATAAGCAATTGATTTCCTTGAGAAAACAGTTTAGATTACAGGAACTCAATAACCAACAAGATCGACAGATTCTCTCCTGCGCCACCGGACCGGTGGTCAGTGTGGTGCAGGAGGGGCCGGCAGGCCCCCTGGCCATGGTCATCAATGCCGGCGCTGATGAAGTGACGTGGAGCGTCCCCTGGCCACAGGGGATCTGGGAAAAAGTGCTGGATAGTCATGATTTTGATGGCGGGCGGAGGTCATCCCTGTTGCCCAACCGGATGGAAGCATCAACAGAATTGACCTGGCCCGCGGCCTCGGTCGCAGTTTATACAAAAAGGGAGCATCCCTGATGGAAAAATATATTTGCATTCACGGCCACTTCTATCAACCGCCCCGGGAGAACCCGTGGCTGGAAGAAGTGGAAATGCAGGAATCCGCCTATCCCTACCATGACTGGAACGAGCGCATCACTTTGGAGTGCTACGGCCCCAACACCAGCGCCCGGATTTTGAATAAGAAGGGGCGTATTGATAATATTGTCAACAACTATGCCAAAATCAGCTTTAATTTCGGCCCCACCTTGCTCTCCTGGATGGAGCGCCATCAGCCGGAGGTATATCAGCAAATCCTGGAAGCAGACCAGTTGAGCCGGGACCAATTTTCCGGCCACGGCTCGGCCATTGCCCAGGTTTACAACCATATCATCATGCCCCTGGCCAACCGGCGGGACAAGGAGACCCAGATCATTTGGGGCATCAGGGATTTTGAATCCCGTTTCAAGCGTCCGCCGGAAGGCATGTGGCTGGCGGAAGCCGCGGTGGACCTGGAAACCCTGGAGCTGCTGGCCGAGAACCAGATCAAGTTCACCATCCTCGACAGTCATCAGGCGCATAAGACCAAAAAAATCGGGGGAAAAACCTGGCATGATGTGACGGGCAGCAAGATTGATCCGCGCAAACCTTACCTTTGCCAACTGCCCAACGGCATGTCCATGGTGATCTTTTTTTACGACGGTCCCATTGCCCGGGACGTGGCCTTCAGCGGCGTGCTCAACAGCGGCGAGGATTTTGCCCGCCGTTTGATGCAACCCTTCACGGAGGACGGCAATATGCCGGCCCAATTGATGCATATCGCCACGGACGGCGAGACCTACGGTCATCACCACCGTTACGGTGAAATGGCTCTGGCCTATTGCCTGGATTATATTGAGGATAAAAAACTGGCCCACATCACCATTTATGGCGAATACATGGAGAAATTTCCGCCCGAGGACGAGGTCAAGGTCTACGAGAATACCAGCTGGAGCTGTTTCCACGGCGTGGAGCGCTGGCGCAGTGACTGCGGCTGCAATTCAGGCATGCAACCCGCGGGCTGGTCCCAAAAATGGCGCGCACCCCTGCGGGAGGCCCTCGATTATTTGCGTGATGATGTGGGGCCCTGGTATGAAAAAACCATGAGCACTTACACGAGTGACCCTTGGATGGTGCGCAATCATTACATTGAGTTGGTGCTGGATCATTCCAAAAAAAATCTTGCCCATTTTCTGAACCAGCATTTTCCGGATGTCCATAAAGCCGGTGATAAGACAGCCATTTTAAAAATGTTGGAAATCCAGCGCCATGCCATGCTTATGTATACCAGTTGCGGCTGGTTTTTTGACGAACTGTCGGGCATTGAATCCGTGCAGGTGCTGCAGTACGCGGCCCGGGTGGTTCAATTGGCCCAGGAATTGTTTGAAGTCAACCTGGAAGGCCCCTTTCTGGAATTGTTGGGAAAAGCGCCCAGCAATATCCTT
>CAYVTN010000181.1:0-6439 GCA_964454395.1 uncultured bacterium
GAAACTTCGTTATTATACCATATCATCAAACGAAAAAGTCCGACAGGCTCCTAGGCGCTGGGCATATCAGATTCTGTATTTCCAAGATCTGCGATTTTTTGCAACGATATTTTGCAGGGAACAGTCGCGACTGTTCCCTGCTTGGCTCAAGCAGTATCTCTCTCCCTTAACTTAGGAAGGCTCTTCTCCGATAATAAGGGCGGTGTCAAGGCCGCGCTTTTTAGTCCATTGCCCACGCTTTAACACCAAGAGCTCATCCCTGCTCAATATCATTAAATCCCAGAGAAACTGGTTGCATCCTATGTCCAAGGCTTTAGTTAATCAAGGCCGGCCGTTTAACAGCTTGGCCCGTCAAAAAAATCCTTTTCTGTATGCCGGGCGTTACAGTCCGATCAATTGGCAACCTTGGAGTGCGCACGTCTTGGCCCGGGCCCGCCGGGAAGCCAAACCTTTGCTGCTATCCGTGGACCGGAGGCTTCCGGTTCCTAAGACAGCTTGGGCAGAAGACCCGGCGGTAGTCCGCCTGCTCAACAGGCATTTTATACCTGTTCAAGTGGATCAGGAAGAGTTTCCGGAGGTCGACTATTACTGTACGCTGGCCATGCAATTATTGCTGGGGCGGTATCAACGGCCCTACCTGATATGTCTCACCCCGCAAGGTCATCCCTGGACCGGCTGGTATGGCATGGACAAGGTCTTAAAGGAAGGCAACAACGAACCCAAAATGCTGATAGAACGTTTGATTCATCTCTGGCAACACAAGCGTGTTGGCATTGAGCGCCAGGCCCAACAACTGAGCCAGGCGCTGGACAAACTGGAGAATGCCTATGCCGGCGTCAATGCCATGCCTTTTAACCGTGATTTGGTGGAACAGCATATGTTCGATTTGAAACGCAAGGCTGAGGGACAGCGCATGAGAGCAGGCCAGTGGATGGAATTGCTTTTTTATGAAAGCGAGCGCACGGGAGATGAAAAATGTCTGGATCTGATCAGGACCACATTGGAGGCCATGGCGCTGGACGAAGAGCATGACCAAAACGAGGGTGGTTTTTTTTCAGAGCCTGAACCAGGTGAGAATGCCTCGGGGTGGAAACAAAAAGCGCTGGCACTGAATGTGCTCATGACCCGGCGCTATATTCATGCCTACCGCTTGCTGGGCAGGCAAGCCTATGCTGATTGGGCGGCGCAGACCATGGCTTGGGTGTTGAGGGACCTGCGGTTAAAAAACGGTTTTCTGGCCCGCGCCTGCTGGATGAAACATGCCAAAGCAAAGCGCTGCCATCTGGACAGACGATGGCCGCTGGGCGCCAATGCCCTGACGGTCAGTACCCTGATCGATTTGGGGCGTTATCTTAACCGCCTTGATTTCCTCGAACAGGCCGAAAAATTGCTCGTGGCCTTGGAAGACAGGTTCCGGCATGGCTGGGGTTATTTTCGGATGGGCAGTGAACGCGGTTATTTCGGGCGTGCCACCCTTCAGGATTGGACCTTGCTGGCAGGGGCCATGCTGGATGCAGGAAAACTAAACCCGTCCGGTCCCTGGTTGAAGCGCGCCTGCCGGTTGATCGACAGGATCGACCGGCACTTTGCCGTGCCCCGGCCGTCGTGGGGGACAGGCAATTATGCGCCCCTGCTTGCCGATCCCCTATTCCAATCCCGCCATCCCTATGATGATCTGTTGGCATCCGGCCAGGCCATGCTGGCCCAACACTTGATCACCCTGGCCCGTTTAAGCCGCGACGCAGCCTACCAGGAAAAAGCCTTTAACTTGCTCAACAGTTTTTATCATGTGGCGGTTAAAACCCGGCACGGGCTGGAGGGGTTGATGCTGGCTCAGGCACGCTTCTTTGATCAGCGTATGCTGCCTGTCTTGACGAACAAGTCAGCCGGTTTCCGCCAGATCGTGAAAAAAATGGGATCTGCCACAGCTTGTCTGCGACTGTTCCGGCCAACAGCCTATGCCGGTGAACATCTCCCTTTTGAACTGACACTGACCCTGGGGGCCGGACAGGAAGTGGTAATGACCGCCGGGGAAGGCATGGCCAATGGTTTTGATCTGAATCTGGAGCCTCGGGACCAGGTCCGGATCAAACGTCTGAGCCTTTGCGCGCCTCAGCATCGCATGTGGCAGGGCGAAAGGGTGAGAGCGCATATCTACCACCGCTATTTTAAATTAAAAGGTTTCATCAATATCAGGGATGATGTTGCAGGAGGGCGACTAATATTACATTGGCGCTTTTGCCTGCCTTTGCGCCAGGCAGGCCGGGAAACCACGGCTGCCACGGTGCACTTTGCCATGCCCGTGGTGGTTAAAACGGCCTGAACCAAAGCGGCATTGACTTTTCGCGCCTGATTTGTACACTATGGAAGTTCAGGCTGTCATGATCGCAGGATCAAGGTATGGCCCATGACATGAGGATGCACGCCAAGGTCCACGGGTCATTATTCGTTCGTTAAGGAGGCACCATGGCCAGAGAAATTAAAACAGTACAAAATTATCAAGACCGCTTGCTGAAGTTGATCCCCAGTGAGATTGTAGGCGCTTATATTTTTTTGCAAGGCGTGATTCCCCAGGCCTATGCCAGATGGGGCACTACGGTGGTGGCTTTTATTTTACTGGTCATGACGCCCCTGTATTTGAACCGGATTCAAAAAGTCAAACGTGCCGATCAAGTGATGATCACCACTATTTCTTTTGTCGTGTGGCTTTATTCTCTGGGCGGACCGTTTCAATTTTGGGGGCTTTATGAAGCGTGGATTAGTTCGGTGATTTTAGTCCTGTGGACCTTAGCAGTGCCGCTGTTTTTCAATCCTCGGCTCACGCAGATGGCATCGGCTTAATTCTGTGCCGGTAAGATTGAGGGGTGACGCGTAGATTTTTTAGGGGCGGGTTTGAAACCCGCCCCTACGCGGTTTTGGCTTGGCAGGGCTCCTGCGGAGCATGGCCTATTTCGCCGGCTTTTCGGCAGGAGGTGTGGCCTCGGCTGTTGCTTCAGCTTGAATATTATTGATAATAGTGCCCTGGGCCCGGGCCTGGGTCAGCCAGGCATCCCTCGCCTGATTGCCCATGATGGTTTTAAGTTTATCCGTTAGTTTGTCTTTTTCCAGTTGGAAAATCGTTTCATTGAAAGGCTGGGGTTCGGCAGCCGTGATTTCAGCAAAAACAATATTGCCATTGTCGAAAACAGCACTGCTGGGCTGGTTGACTTTCAGATCCAGAACCTGATCCCACAACCTGTCAGTGCTGCCCAGGCCTTTGACCGCATCGCCTTCCCGCAGCCAATTGGTTTGCAGCAAGGGAATGTTTTGGGCCTGGGCGGTGGCGCTTAATTGACCGCTTTGTTTCAAGGCTTTGGCAAAGCCCAGGGCCCGGTCCTGCACCATGGTTTTGGCTTTTTCTTCCTGCAAGTGCTTGAGGATCTCCGGACGGGCATGGGCATAGTCCGTTTTTTGGCCGGGCTTCTTATCGAGCAGTTTGATCAGGTGATAGCCGAAACTGGTTTTCACGATTTTGGAAAGTTCGCCTTTTTTCAAGGCAAAAGCCGCCTTTTCAAAAGGCGGCACCATCATGCCTTTACTGAAATAACCCAGGTCCCCGCCCTTGGCTTTGCTGCCCGGATCTTCCGAATATTTCTTGGCCATGGCGGCAAAATCGGCGCCGGCCTTGATTTGATTACGGATATCTTCCAGTTTCAATTTAATGGCGGTTTTATCCGCCTCCGAAGCTTTGGGATCGACCTTCAATAAAATGTGGGCGGCCTTGACTTCTGCCGGCTTTTCAAATTGCGAGGCATGGCTGTTGTAATATTGGTGCAGCTCCTCTTCAGGAATAGTCTGCCGGGGAGCCACTTTTTTCCAGTCAAAGGTCACATAAGCCAGTTTGACCTTGCGGGTGCGCAGGGCGAAATAATCCTTGAGATCAGCATCAGTGACCAGGACCGTGCTTTTCAGATACTGACTGATCTTGATATAGAGGATGGCTTCTTTTTGCTCATTTTCAAATTCTTGGGGTGTGATGTGATTGTACTGCAACAGGCTCAGGTATTTCTGCTGTGAGAATTGGTTGTTCTCCTGAAAGCCGGGAATCGCGGCGATGCGGGCCGCCACTTCCCGGGAAAAGACTTTGATCCCTATTTTTTGGGCCAGTTGTTTCATCAAGACTTCGTCAATCATATCCTTGATCAGATCCTGGCGCATGTTATTGATTTCCGACTGGGAGGGTTCCTGATCGCTGTCCTTGGAAATCTGGCGAAAGCGCTGCTCCCAGAGGCGGCCAAAGTCCTCATAGGAGATGGCTTCGCCGTTGACCACGGCCGCCGAAACTTTTTCCTTGATTTCCCGGCGTTTGCCGGCATCCATTCCCCAAACAAAAAATATGGTGCTCACAAAGGCGATCACCACCACCCATAGGATGGTTTTGGTATGCTTGCGCATGGTTTTCATCATATCGTTAAAGGTCCTTTCCCCACCCGGCGTCCCGGGAAATTTGCTATGCCACTGTATCGGAAACCGGCTGCTAACCCGCATGACCAATCTCGGGCAGCGGCGGTTTGGTGCGGTAACAGTGAAATGAGTTAAATGTCTAAAAATAAATTCAAGAGCTTGGTTCGGCGGCCATTATAACAAAATGAGGCGTCCATTCAATGCAATTATTTATTTTACACAGCCTTTTAAAAAAGCTGTTGCCCAGGATGGTGGGCATTGGTATAATTCAGCTTTATCAAATGATTTGGCCCTTGGAATATCATTTTTTTGCCGATCGGTTAATTTGGAATGTAATTTTCCTGGTCTTCGTCCCACCAGGACGAAAACCGGTCTTTACATGCTTGTTCTAAAAAGCTCCTCAGGCAAGCAGTACTCATTAGTTTATAATGGAGGAAACAACATTGGCGCTTGTGATAGGGATCGTGATCATTTTGATTGTGCTCTTCATGATTTTCGCCATGGCAATGGCGGAATGGATGGACAAAGATCCGGGTGAATTTTTCCGGGGATGGTTCAAAACCAAAAAAAGTGCCAAGGACAGCGGGACGGAAGTAATCCCTGATGCCGCTGAGAAAGTCCTGGCGCCACCACCCCCGGCGGTCAAACCCCGGCGGCCCCGGACCAAGTCCGCCGCCGCGCCGGCGACGAAAAAGGCCACCAAAAAAGCAGTCCGCAAGAGCGCGCCTTCGGCGAAGACCAGCGCAAAAACCAAAAGCAAAAAGAGGACAACGACATGATCTTTGATTTTTTAATGGGATTATTTTCCAATGACATGGCCATTGATCTGGGCACGGCCACCACTTTGGTTTATGTACGGGGCGAAGGCATTATCTTAAGGGAACCCTCCATCGTGGCTGTGCAAAAAGGCACGGACAATGTGCTGGCCGTGGGTGATGAAGCCAAAGCCATGCTGGGCCGCACGCCCGGCAACATTGTGGCCATCCGGCCCATGCGAGACGGCGTCATTGCTGATTTTGAAGTGACGGAGCGCATGCTCCGGCATTTTATCACCAAAGTTCATAATCGCCGTTCCATGGTTAAACCGCGCATCATCATCTGTATTCCTTCGGGCGTCACGGAAGTGGAAAAGCGCGCGGTGCGCGATTCAGCGGAACAAGCGGGGGCCAGAGAGGTTTATTTGATTGAAGAACCCATGGCCGCGGCTATCGGCGCGGGCCTGCCCATTGATGAGCCGTCGGGCAATATGATTGTGGACATCGGCGGCGGCACCACGGAAGTGGCGGTTATTTCCTTAGGCGGCATTGTCTACGGCCGCTCCCTGCGCGTGGGCGGGGACGAGTTGGACGAAGCCATCATCAACTATATCAAGCGTGCCTATAACGTGCTCATCGGCGAACGCACGGCAGAGGAAGTCAAGATTCGCATGGGGTCGGCCTATCCCCTTAAGCAGGAGATGGAAATGGAAGTCAAGGGGCGGGACTTGGTGACCGGCCTGCCCAAAACGCTGGAAATTACCTCCGAAGAAATCCGGGGATCCCTGGAAGAGCCAATCTCGGCGATTGTGGAAACCATTAAGATGACTTTGGAAAGAACGCCACCTGAATTGGCTGCGGATATTGTGGATCGCGGCATTATCATGGCCGGCGGCACATCGCAGCTGCGCGGTCTGGATATCCGCCTGCGGGAAGCCACGGGTGTGCCCGTCAATTTGGCCGAAGATCCCACCACTTGCGTGGTCATGGGATCAGGCAAGGTTTTGGAAGAGAGCATCGACGTGCTTAAAAAGGTCGTGGTTGGAGAAAAAGAGTATTTTTAACTCGACTTTGGCAAATTTGCCAAAGTCGAGGTTTTAAATTACCCTGCGCAACCGCTCCGACTTATTGAGACTGCTTTCAGTATTATGCCGCTGGGGATTTGCTGGGTGATAAATTTTATCATGCTTTATCCTGTTCATCTTGGCTTGCGCCCGGGAGGAATAGGAATGTATTAAGCG
>CAYVTN010000182.1:0-6400 GCA_964454395.1 uncultured bacterium
GAATTCAAGCGCCTGGGGACAAATGATGTCCTTGCCTTAAAAGCTGGTATTAGAAGAATTCGACGCCATCCTTTTGTCCAGGCTGAAGATACCATGTACGCAGGCGCGGGTGCAAAAACAGCCAAAGTGCTGATGTTTTTTACGGATGGGAATTTCGCAAACAATAAGAAAATTATTCAAAGGATTATCCGGGAAAATCCAGATATTGTTATTGCGCCGATTGCCATTACAACCGATACAGCGATTATTCAAGCCATGCAAGAGACTTTTGGAAAAGATCACACCATCACGATTCCCAATGCCGAGGCCTTGCCAACCATTGCCCTTGAACAATTGGAGGAATTGACGCAAGCGGCTTTGGCGCAAGCTGAAACTTCCGGAGGCGTGTCCTATACCTTCTGGACCTGGTTTAATTTCCTTAGAGGAAAGCTAAATAAATCCGAGGTTAGTTATGCGGACTATGCCCAGTCGCATGCCTGGTGGTTTGAAACACTATTGGTCACCCTGCTTGGCGGGATAGGTTTTGGCCTGCTGTGGTTATCGGGATGGCAGGCCATGACCGCACTGTCCCATGCAATCGCCATGAGTTGGCTGGCCTTTGTAATTGGCCATTTTGACGGCAGGACTTCCGGTAAAAATCAGGCCTATGCCGCGCTATTGGCGGGGCTTAATATCCTGGCCACGATGGGGATGATGAGCCTGGCCCCGGCCCTGGGGCTTACGTTCTTTTCGATAATACTCCATTTAATGCTTATTGGATTCTCGAGCCATTATTTGATGAACCAATGGATTCAAAATGGGCCCCGATGGAAAACCCGGATTACCCTGGCCTTGGAGCGCGGCTTAAGGGGGCTTCCCTTGGATTGGATGATATTTTTAGCGCCTCTGTCAATGAATGCACTGGCTGCGGCAGGAACAGGCCTGGTTAAGCTGAGCATGGGGGCCGTCGTACAAAGCACCCGTGTACCGGCTGGACCCGGCTACACGGAAAAACCTATTTATGCAGGGTCTCATTTTTATGTACGCAGGGAAGGGGGTAAAGAATATTTAGTTTGTTATGATAACGAGGCCAAGTGGTACTTGGAAAGAAACTTGACTGTCCCTGATGAATTCACGATCAAGGTCGAACGCGGACCGGAAAGTTTGGCGGAATCCAAACTTGTCCCGCCATTAAAAAAGAATGCGGCTTATGAGAATGAACAGAACATGGGCGTGATACGCCAGTTGCTGTCACATATGGCTAAATCCCCTCAAGAACGTCAGAAGGATCAGCATCCCTGGTTGGAAGGCCCGACCGGCGCCGGTAAGGATGAACTCCTGGAATATGTGGCCGCTTTGACCAGGCGAAAACTGGTGGTGATTTCCATCCACGAGAAATTGAAAGAAGAAGATTTGATCAGCAAGCGGGAAGTCATTACGGAGGTTAATGACCGAGGCAAGCGCGAGGTTAAGGATATTAAGTTCATCAAGGCCGACTATGCGCGGGCGATGACGGAGCCTTGGAATCTTGTGGTGCTCGATGAGTTGCAAAAAACGAATGAGGATGTTGAGCATCTTTTGGGCACCCATTTATCCAATCAAACCGTGCCGAGGTTTGATCCGGTTACAGGCGATTTACTCAAAGCCGAAGAGCCCTTTAATCCAAACAGCATGGTGGTGGCTACCGGAAATCCCTGGGAGGAACCGGTTTATAAAAGCGAGGCGCCCAAAAACGATTTCCTCGACCGATGGTTTACTGTGCCGGTGGGTTACTTGAAAGAGAAAGATGAACGAGCGCTGCTGGAATCCCTGGCGCCGGATCTGGATAGTAATGTGATCAAAAGACTGGTGCAAGCAGCTTGGGAGATCAGGGCAAAATACTATGGCTACGCTCATCGTCAAGCCATGCTTGACGGTGAACACAGAATAAACGGCGTAGGCCGGGAAGTCACCAAACCGATAGCTACCTCTGATCTGATAGGGATTGCCCAATATTTTGAAACGTATCCGGAAGACCTGGAGAATGAGTCCTGGACCATTATTAGTCACTTTTATTCATTTGCTGCCGCCAAGGATGAAATAGTTAAAAAAGCGGAAGAAAGGGCAAAGGAAGAATTTGAAAAACAGGGATTCAAGGACAAAACTGATTTTAAGCTGGTCTTGGCGCCGAGTGCCCATCAACTGGGAATGGAAGAAGTCGCGGAGGATACCAAAGCGCTAGTGTGGAGCATGAGCCCCGCCCAGGGAGGCAGCTCCATTGCCATGGATCTGCCGCTTGAAAATCGAACGACAGGCACCAGTAAACAAGAGGTTCAACATGTAAAAGGTGACGGGTTTTATGAAACCCCGGGTAACTTGAAAATCATCTATTTGGTTATGAAAATGTTGAAAATGAGCAGGGAGAAAAAGCGTTTCATCCATTTTTTCTTTGTGGGGCATAAGGGATCGGGCAAAAGCAGTTTGGTAAGGTATCTGGTGCGACTATTGGGGGGCGGCTACCATATTAATATGCACAGCAAAGACTTTTCCACGGACGAGAAATTATTGGGCTTTCCCAGCGTTGAAAATGGGAAGCCGTTGGTTAAGCTCTCGCCCTTTGCCCACTCAATGCAAGAGGGCGTGCCGATATTTATAGAAGAATTGCAAAAAGGCGAGGAAGGCGACTGGGCGGCGATTAGCAATGCCCTTAGAACAGGCCGTCTCTATGTCCCCGGTTATGGTTTGGTGGTGGCCCGGCCCGGCTGGTGTGTCTTGGCAGATTCGCTTCCGGCCACAGCGATGTATCCGGATGTCAATGTGCTGCCGCTTGACATGCAGGCGCGTTTGGTCACTTTTGAAATGGGTTATCCGGAACCTAAAGATGAGGTCGAGATATTAAATCAGGCATCAGAACACAAAGTGGCCAAATCGCTGCTGGAAGCGCTGGTCAGCGTCATTAATGAGATTAGGACTCTGGCTTTGGCTCCCAGGCAAGGCAGTATCCGGGCAACCAGAATTGACGAACCGGTATCGCTCAGACCTTTGCTGCATATTGTTACGGAATTGAAAAGCAATGTCATGCGGCTGCCGCTGGTTCATAGTACGCGGACCTTAGCAGAGGCTGTCTTGGACATATTTTTAAATTCTGAAAAAAGCCTGCAAGCCCGGCCGGCCGTGGTTTGGAAAATCCGGGAACTATTTCAACGATTTAAGCTGCTGCCGGATGGTCAGGATCAAGATCAGGATATTCAGACTTTGCTGGAATTGGGAAAAAAACCATTGGTTGAAGGCCGGCCATGGGCTATCAAGCCCCCCCAAAGTGGAGATAAGGCCTTGAATAGTCTGCTCATTCGCTTGCAGCAAACGCATGTGGAGGCGCCGGCATTAGAAACCATCAGGTTATTGCGCGAACGGATCAGGCAGGATATGCAGGCCTGGCCAGACAAGAAGTTTAATGCCCATCTTAAAACCGTGAAACGCTGGCGCCAGGTCCAGCGTATTATTCGGCATGTGCAGGAAAATATTCCCGTGCCTGAAGTAGTGGCTCAAGCTCTAAACAGCATGACAGCGGCGATGAACCAATTATTGGAAGAGTATCAATGGCCCAATGATACCCTGTCCCGGCCGATGAGGTTGCCTGATGCAGCGCCAGTGGAATCTGAGCTTGAGAAGAATGATCTCCCCGGCCTTATCCAAATCTATCGCGATGATCAAACCT
The DNA here is from genome assembly GCA_964454395.1 of uncultured bacterium. Classification (GTDB taxonomy): domain Bacteria; phylum Oederibacteriota; class JAAXVQ01; order JAAXVQ01; family JAUVAV01; genus CAVQBK01. The sequence goes on from CAYVTN010000182.1 coordinate 3,677, forward strand.
ATTCTCAAACGTTAATGGACCAATTAAATCAGCAGGTCGATATTGCTCTCAAAGCCCTGGCAGACGGCTTTTTGCATGATCATCTAACTGAAATGCGGCTGCTAAGGGGCGTGCAGCAGGCGTTGGGGGAAATTACTGGGAACGCAAAAGTAGCGGACCCATCTGCTGTGCAAAACCTGATGAAAAAAATCAATGATGGTTTAATAAAAAGCGGTTGCCCCAATCCTGACTGGCAATTTGAGTCTGAATCGAAAGAACAAATAGAATGGAAAGATTATGTGAATGCGATAAATGTATATCTTCCGAAAACCGATAAAACTATCGAGGAAATGCGTCAGATTTTGGGTACAATCTTCCGCGGTCTCGTGAGGCAACAATCTGAAACGACTAATAGCAATTATGGCTCTAATGTGTTCAGGGAACCTATTGCTTATCTCTTGATCCAACTCCAAACCCGCCGAAGTCCCGAAGCGATCGGGAAATATGCGCAACAGCTCAACGAAGAACTTAAAGCAAGTTTGGAACTAGAGGCGATCCCCGCCGATTCTGACCAAGCCCGTGAGTTGGTTAACCGCTTGTTTTGGGTCAAAAGCGAGCTGGCGCAGATCAGAGATGGCTTGGCCGGCAACAATGCTTACGAGCCGGACCAATGCCGGGATCAATTAACTGATCTGATGGACCGGATCGAAGCTGCAACGACGAGGTTAAAGGCTGATCAACCCGCCGCGCCTGATGTTGATGCCCAACGGATCCAAAATCTGGAAGAAGCAATTGCCAAGCTCAAAGCTAAAATAGAGGCCGCAAAGCGATCCCAAGTGTGGGATCAAGAAAAATTTGCGCAGGCCATCGACTACATGTTCAAGGAAATTGATCAACGCAAGAGTTTAAAAAATGATCCGGTGGTCCTGGCGCTGATCAAACAGCTTGGCCAATTGACCAAGGTGACAGGGTTGAGCATCGAGCAGCATCCGGCCATTCAGGCGATCGGGGAAAAATTGCGGGGACTTATATTGCCAACACATGGTCTCGCGACAGAAGCGGCTGCGCGGCAGGCTTATATTCAATTCATGAGCCACAATCTATCCGAATATTTGCAAACAGCCACATTGGATAATAATAACGAAATAGTACAATTATTGACCGGCTCCTATGATTCGCCTGAACTACTGCAACTGCTGGCAACCGTAAAAAACGTTCCTAAACAATTTGCAGAAAAAATACGGAACCATTTATATGGTGGGTTGTTCCGTTGGCCCGGTAATCGATCTCTGGAAAAAACTAAACAGCTGGCACCTTTGTATGAAGAAGCCTTTGTTCAGTTCACCCTGCACAATGCGCCTCATCAAATCGACGAAATTGTCGAAAAAATAGAATCATTGTCCACCGTGTATGACAATGACTTGATTCCTTATGTCAATGCCCTCTGCCGCGTGGCCAATATCTGGAGTTTGGAAGGTAAACTCAAAGAGGAAAACCAATTCACCCGTCTCATAGCAGCCTGGGATGATAAGCATCCCTTTAAACCCCTGGCCAAAGCCCATGATACAGAAGCCAATGCTAAAGAGTTAATAACTTATAGGAACCCACCATATTTGAGCAACATAAGCGAACTAACCAATCAGCTTAGAGCAGATCTCGCTGATAATGGAGATAGAGCTGATGAAGCGCTTGTCATGGCCACGGCCCATGCCATTGCCCAGATTGGCAAAGCAAAAACTGAGCTTACAGAGCAAGATCATGGTGTTATACAAGGGTTTTTGAAACTGGCTGTCGATAAAATCGGGGAACCAATGTATAAACTGGCCACCGACTATTATATCAATAATCCGACTTCGGTTGAGGGCAGCCTACTTATGCTTCTCAGGCTATGGGGAAATCTTTATAGGTCATTGGCTGATGCATCTCTGGATGAAGCGCCTCCTTTGACCGATCATCTTCTACAGCTCTTCCATCTCCTGAAGCCGCAGAGTCAAAATGGAACGTTGGATATTCATCGATCCCCCGATAAAGTTTACCAAGCCCACCTGATGCTGGAAATCATATTAAATGAGAAGATCTATCCGCAAATGAAAGAGAGGCTTGACCTCGAAAAAGAAATTCCAGAATTACTGACCACCTTAACCAAAAATTACCGAAGCCCGGATGGTGTCAATGCGCAGTTGTTTAATGAAAATGATGCCAGAGCATACATCGAACGCTGGGCCAGGCTGGCGCTGAAATATGACTATAAGGCCGATGACGTTGATCAACTCTTGGAGAATACCGCTTTACTGACGCGAGCTCGGTCCTTGCCCGATGATCAAAACGGTTATTATCGATTGCTTTATGCCATCGCGGTAATCGCGTTGGCAGGCGAGCGAGGAGGGGAATACGTCGGTGAAAAGATGTATGGGTATTTAGAAACAGCCCATTCCACAGTTGCAAATCAGAACCCGTCTGATGCGACGCTACAAGAAATGAAAAATAAACTGGCCAATGTTTTCCGGTATTATTTACGCCGGCTTCAAGCTGATTACGCACCTGAAGCGTTCCATCAGATGACACAGTTAACCTTCAATGAATCAAAAGAGAAAATTGGTATTCCAGGGCTCGCCGGACGGGTGACTGCCTATTTAGCACCTGAAGTGTATAAGAAACTGACTGAAGAGGAGAAGCGAGGTCTTCCCACCTATATTGAGCGTGCGATGAAGCTGGAAGGTGTTAAAAATTCCGACTGGCTGCTAC
>CAYVTN010000183.1:0-6397 GCA_964454395.1 uncultured bacterium
TCTCTTCAGGATAGCCGGTTTTTTCCGAAACCACCTGCAACACCACGGCCTTGATGTCTATCGACCGACCTTGCGGTTCAGCCGCTGTGGGCACAGGCTGGGATGGAGGTGCCGGTTGAATCTCCGCCATGGTTGGCACTGGCAATGGTGTGGCCGTTTCGGGCGCACTTGGTTTTGGTGGTTCTGACGGAAAAGGCCGTGCCGTCATGTCTGTGACAAAGTCCTGTCTGCCTGTCAGATGACCCAGCATGGACTCCGTTGTTTTCAAGAACGCCAAGTGGCTCTGCTTGAGCGTGTTTTGGAAACTCTCCTGTGCAGCCAGAATGTTTTTCTGCATGGCTTCCAAAGAAGCCGCCTGTGGCTGTTCCGCAGGTGGTGCCGGCGCTGCTGCTGCAGGCTGGGATTTCGGATTAGGCGGCGGCAGCGCTGCAGCGCCTCCGCGGGGAGGGTAGTGTTTGCCCACATTGGCGCCATTGATTTTGATCGTGGTTTTGGACGGTTTGGCCAGCGCCCTGGTAATGGCTACTTTTTTCCAGAGCGGCGCATAATTCAGTTTAACGCCGGCTGCAGCCAATTGGGCCAAGGCCGTCCAAAAAGCATCAACCCCCTTTTCACTGCGGCCGCCATCCAGGCTGACTGCCAAGTGCGGCTGTCCGGCCAGGCATTCCGAAGTTAATCCGCTCAACACTTTGCCGGGTCCGCACTCCACAAAAACCTCGATCTTATCCTGGCTGTGGAGCGCCTTGATCTGCTGTTCAAATTGTACGGGCCGGCTCAACTGGCTCGCCAGCAGGTGTTGCTCCTGCGCCGCATGGTCAGGATAAGGGCCGGCCGTGGTGTTGGCATAAACAACGCAAGTGCGGGGCTTGAAGTCCTGGGTTTTAAGGTAGTCTTCAAATTCAGGCACCAGCGATTCCAGCGCGGGCGAATGAAAGGCTGCTGCCACGGCCAAGCGTTTGAATCTCACGGCTTCGGCAGTCATTTTTTTCTCCAAGCTCTCCAAGGCTGCCACTGGTCCTGAAACCACCACCTGCCTGGGACTGTTGACATTGGCGATGGTCAGATCCGGATGATGGCCTGCAAGCAGCTGCTCCACAGTAGACAAGCCGGCCAGGATTGCCGTCATGCCACCGCCGGCCCGGGCAGAAGCCTGCATCAATTGTCCCCGCTTTCGGGAAATGGCCAGAAGTGACGCCGCTGTCGGTATGACACCGGCAGCGAACAGCGCCGGCAGCTCACCATAACTGTGGCCGGCCACGGCATCCGGTTTGAGTTCCAGCAGACGGAGCATTGACCAGTAGCACAGACTGGCCGCGCCCAATGCAGGCTGGGCCCACTGCGGCTGTTTGAGCTTTTCTTCCTGGGTTCCACGGTCCTGGTCATTAAAAGCAGGCACAGGAAAAACCACTTCCGGCAGCGTTGTTTCCGAAGACGAGTCCCGGTCTGCCAGGGATTGATCCCAAACCCTGCGGGCAGCTTCAAAGGCTATGCAGAGGTCTTTGGTCATGCCCGGATACTGGCTGCCCTGCCCCGGGAAAAGCAAGGCCACCTTGGGATTGGCTGCCCCCTGCTGAAAGTAAGCCCGTGCCGGCAAGCTAAATACCCCGCTGTCCTGAGCTTTTAATTTTTCCAAACATTCCTGCACCAACGCCCGGCCCGAGATTTGATCTGAAACAAGCAGGCTCAGCCTCAGATGGTGTTGGCTGTTAAAATTCAGCTGACTGGTTTTGGCCAGATAAGGCAAGGTGAATTGGTCCAGGTCCTGCAGCACTTGGGTCAGTTGTGCTTCCAAATCACTGCGGTGATCCGCGGAGAGTAACACCAGGGACAAGGAGGACATATAACACCGGTCCGCCTGCTGGCCTTGATATTCTTCCACAGTGATATGAAAATTGCTGCCGCCAAAGCCAAAGGCACTCACGCCTGCCTTGCGCGTGGTTTCAGGATCATGAATCCAGGGCCTGGCCTGGGTGTTGAGGTAGAAGGGACTTTGGTGAAGGGGCAGGCTGGGATTGGGCCGGGTAATCTTGATGGTGGGCGGCAACACTTTATGATGCAAACTCAGCACGGCCTTAATCAGACCGGCCGCGCCGGCAGCGGACTTGGTGTGCCCGATTTGGGATTTGATTGAGCCCAAAGCGCAATAAGGTTTTTGGCCTGCGCCCATGCTCTCAAAGGCCAGTTGCAGGCCCTCGAATTCCGCCATATCCCCGGCTGCGGTGCCCGTGCCATGGGCTTCAATCAATTCCACATCCTTTAAAGTATACGGCGAGGTTTCATAGGCACGCTTGATGGCCAGCGCCTGACCGCCCGCCACGGGGGCATAAATGCTTTTGGCCTTGCCGTCGGAGGCGCTGCCAATGCCGTGAAGCAGGGCCAGAATGGGATCACCGTCCCGTTGGGCATCTTCCAGACGCCTTAAAGCGAGCAGTCCGATGCCCTCGCCCATCACCGTGCCGTCGGCCTGATCGGAAAAAGGCCGGCAATCGCCGCTGCGGGACAAGGCATAGGTTTGACTGAAACACATGTACATGAAAATGTCATTGAGCGCATCACAGCCGCCGGTGATGGCAAGATCAGTCCGGCCCAGACGAAGATCCTGCACGGCCATGGACACTGCCGCCAGGCTGCTGGCGCAGGCCGCATCCACCGTGCAATTGGTGCCGCCCAAATCAAGACGGTTGGCAATCCGGCCGGCCACTACATTGGCCAGCAATCCCGGAAAGGTATTTTCATCCCAGGGCACATAATGGCCGCTGATGCTGCGGCAGATGTCCTGAACCTGATCTTCAGGCAGGCCCTTTTCCCTCAGCACCTTGACCCAGATGGGGTACTGGATCTTGGCAACCATTTCACTGATCAGTTCCGTACCTGCAGCCACGCCCAGAATGACGCTGGTTTTGCTGCGATCAAGCAATTGCTTTTGGATGCCGGGCAGGCTGTCGAGCAGGCGTTGCGCGGCCAGCAAGGCCAGCAGCTGCACGGTATCAATGGAGGTCAACAGCTTGGGAGGAATACCGAAAACCATGGGATCAAAATCAATATCCTGCAAAAAAGCGCCGGTCTTGGCATAGACTTTGCCTTCTTTTCCCGGCGTGGGATCGTAGTAATCCTCCACCAGCCAATGGGTGGGAGGCACATCGGTAATTAAATTTTTACCATTTACAATGTCCGCCCAGAATCCGGCCACATCCTGCGATCCCGGAAACAGGGTGCTCACGCCCACCACGGCAATAGGCTGGTCCCCTCGCGCTGATCTTGGTTCCATAGTCACCTCCTAGGTGTAAGCATGCAAAGCTGCCGCAGAAGATCTTTCCTTTTATTTTTCCTTTGCGCCTAAGTTTGACGTTTTACAATCCCAATGGTTCAGGCCGGTAGTCAAAGGCCCGGGACGGGACGGCCAGGCCAAAAGTTTTGCATTGCTGTGCCCGGGTAACGATGGCCGCGCCTTCCATGATGTTCAGGGCTACCTGGCGGACACGGCGCTGGTCGGGCGGTTCCAAAAAACTGCCCCGGCACCATTGGTTGAAAGCGCCAATCGCCGGGCCGCACCAGATTTGATAATCCCCTTTTCTGTCAGGCTCACCGGTAATGGCCCATTTGCTGCTGTTGCCCAGATACCAGCGAAAGACCAGGGCCATTTTAAATTTTTCATTGGTGCGCGCTTTGGCCAGTTTTTGGGGATCATAGGTTTGGAAAAAATCCTGGGTTTGAGCCCACACCTCATCCAGAGACATATGAAAAATGTTGGTCTCCAGCTGATGGCGCTGGGTGTTGGGAATCTTGTCCAGACCGTCGTATTGAAGATAGAGCTGATAGAGTTGGTTGCCGCGCAGCCCCATGAGCGTGCCCTGCTTGAGCACCTGCACCCTGCCGCCCAATTCAAACAGGTCGGCGGAAGCAGTCATCATCACATCGGAGAGCGCTGAGCGGCTCAGCATCTCCTTGCCTGTGGCTGAGAGGCCGGATTCCACGCAAGCCTGGTGGGCTGTGCCCGCCAGCACATAAGCCGCGCCCATGGCAAACGCCCCGGCCGCAGCCACAGGCGTACTGATGCCGCCGGCTGCGCCCAGGCGAACCGGTCCGGCATACCGATGTTGTTGCACCAGACGGTCGCGCATCATGGCCAGCACCGGAAACAGCACGGGCAGGGGCCGGTTGTCCGTATGCCCGCCCGAGTCCGCCTCTACAGTGATGTCCTGGGCCAGGGGCAAATGCCGGGCCAGGCTGGCTTCTTCCCGGCTGAGACGTCCCTGACGCACCAGATCCTCCAGGATGGCTTGAGGCGCGGGTTCCATGAAACCTTGGGCCACTTCAGGCCGCGAAATTTTGGCAAAAATATAACGGGGCCGGATGATTCTGCCTTGCCGGTCGGCCTTCAATCCGCGGCAGGCAAAATATACCAAACCGGGCGTGATGGATGTAAAGGCAGCCGCGGACAGGCGTTTGACGCCCAGCGTCAAATAGAGCTCCACTGTTTTCAGTTCCAGTTCAGGATCATCGGGTGTGTGAATCAGGTTGACGCCCCAACTCAACCTTTCAGGGTCCAGGCCCGCGCTGATGCGCCGAAGGGCATTTTCTGTTTTCGCCAGGGGCAGTCCGGCTGATCCGAAAAATCCCAGCATACCGGCCCGGGCCAGCTCGATCACCATGGCTTCTGATGTAATCCCCCGGGCCATGGCACCGCCTACATAGGCAAAGCGAACCTGATGGGTTTCCTGAAAAGACCGGTCGCCAAGCCACTCCGGATAGAGCGGCGGCAACAGGCCAAGCAGCGGATAATGGAGATCTGATCCTGAAGGTGGCTGACTCCGGACACGTCCGTCCGGCGCCAACCCTAGTCTGGAATGAGTTGGGTCATAGAGGATATAAAGCGGTTGCCGGGTGTGGCCGATCAGGGAGAAAAAGGCCTGGGACTCAAATACAGGGGGCGCGCTGGTTTTAATCCAAAAGCTTTGGGTATCCAACAGCAAAACCTTTCCAAGCTTTCCTGCTTTATCCGAAAGTTATGGGAAGCGATCCTGTCCGGCTCAATGCTGTTATGGTTCTGCATCAGGCGCTGGGTGGTAATAATTAATGACAACGAGTGCTATTATAGTCTCGCACGGAAGGAAAGGACAAGTTTTTTCTGGCCTTGCCGGATTCATGCCATGCCATTTAAGGACTGGGCTTCCCTTAAATTAAAAGTTATAATGTAAATTACTCAGCTTTGGCAAATTGGTTCCAGGTGCGCTTCCGGCTTGGCCGGCTTGGATACGCAAGAGACCTGAGTAGTTACCAAAGTTGAGTATATTATGTGATATCAAGACCATCAGGTTAAGGCATCTTATGAGCATCTACGCCCAACGTCTGAATCTTATCATTCACCGCTGCAACGACCAATCCGACATTGATGAAGCGATTCGTTTTCACCGACTCCATCCGGAGGTCATGATGGAATGCGATGTGCGCATGACCGCCGACCGTGTGCTGGTGGCGCACCATAGTTATTTTTTTCAATACCGCAAATTAAACCGGCAGCATTTCGCGCAGTTGGGCGGACGGCTCTTGTCCCTGGATGAGGTACTCGGCCGGGTGGCGCCGCTTGGTCTCAGGCTGCATTTGGATGTCAAGGTACAGAAAAACCACGGCCACTGGGAAGCGGATGCTGATGCAGACCTTTTGTTTGGCCTGCTGCAATCCCACGGCATGGCGGACAAGGTGATCATCAGCAATATCAAAGGCTGGTTCCTAAGACGATTGCGGGCCCTATCGCCGAGTTTGTCCCTGGGTATTCTCTATGACGAGAGTTACGGCTATTTAAAACCCAACAGCCACGGTGAAGTGCAAGCCTTCATAAGCCACATTTTGGCCACCCATCAGGAGATCAACATCAGCGCGGTTTTTTTTAACCGTCATTGGCTGCGCCTCTTTGACAAGCACTTTCATATGCTGGACAAGCTTTTTTATACGTTGGTCAAAGCCGGCATCAAAGTGGCTGTCTGGACGGTCAACAGCCCTCAGACCGCCGCCTTGCTGGCCCGCCATGGCGCCCATTGGATTACCACCGACAAACCGGAACACCTGCATGCCATGCTGGTCAACCCGTCCGTGCAGGACGTGACGCCCCTCATGAGTTCTCCTGAACGGCATCCCCAAAAATAACTTTCCCATCAACCCACTGGAGGCGGAAATAAAAGATCTGCCTTGCGCCTCCCCTCCCAGCACAGGCAGCCGCAAAGTAGGGGCGGGTTTAACCCCCCCCTACTAAACCATTCAAGCGGACTAAAAGATCATGCTCTCACAAAGCACTCCAAGCTTACAAAGTAAGGGCTCAACATTTTTGGTCCTTGCCTAAAAATTCCCTAGGAGCCTGTCGGACTTTTTCGTTTGATGATATGGTATAATAACGAAGTTC
>CAYVTN010000184.1:0-6347 GCA_964454395.1 uncultured bacterium
TTTTTGACGGAAAGCACTATTTATCGCGATCATACACATTTACCACATCCGCCGGCGCAATTCCTCCAGTGGATTTGATATAACTGTCCAAATAGGCTTACTTCTTTCCTTTAACAAGAAAGACCAACAGCAGGAACGCGGCAGTATCGCAAAGCGCTTTCCATGAAAAAAAGCAAGGATCGCGAAGTCTTGAATGATTTGGCGGCCGGCGCCATTTTCGGAAATGCTTCTTTTTTTTAACAAACCGTTGTTAAAAATGGTGTTGTTCATTATAATGCTGAAATTATCGGCGAGGAGATGAGCATGCGCACATTGGCGGTTTACCCCGGCACCTTTGATCCTGTTACCATGGGCCATTTGGACCTGATCAGGCGATCCAGCGAGGTGTTTTCCAAAGTCATCGTGGCCGTGGCCGGCAGTACCCAGAAGAAGGCGCTCTTTACCGTGGAGGAGAGAATTCATATGCTCGAAAGCGCCACCAAGGGTATGGACCGTATCGAAATAGGGTCTTTTACGGGCTTGTTGGTGGAGTATATTAAAAGCACCCAGGCCCAGGTGGTGGTACGCGGTCTGCGCGCTATTTCCGATTTTGAGTACGAATTCCAGTTGGCGCAAATGAACCGCAAACTTTATCCGGACTTTGAAATTGTCTACATGATGCCCGGAGAAAAATATACCTACATCAGTTCATCACTGGCCAAGGAAGTGGCCTTGCTGGGTGGGGATATTTCGGAATTGATCCCCGGTGATATTCGGGCTTATTTTCTTGAAACCATTAAAACCAGAAAAGCGATACAGGAGGCTTAAGGTGGGGAATAATCGAGTCGGTTGGAAAGTAACCGCGCTGGGCATGTGTGCCCTGGTGCTATTGGCAGGCTGTACCCGGAAGAAACAGGAGGACCGCATTCCCAATCCCATGGTCCATTACAGTCCGGCCTATGGGGATGCCATTGTGGAAGGCGCCATTGCCGATCCGGCCATTCTCAACCCGGTCCTGGCTACGGATTCCTCGTCTTATGAAGTTATCGATCTCGTTTTTAGCTCGCTGTTGAAAATGGACAAGGACCTTAACCTGGTGGGAGATGTGGCTAAAACCTGGAAGATCTCTCCTGACGGCAAGGTCATCACCTTTTATTTAAAAGATAACGTCAAATTCCATGACGGCGTGCCGCTCACAGCCAATGATGTGCAGTTTACGGTGGCGACTTTTTTGGATCCTAAAATCAAGACAGCCTACCGCAGCAATTTTGAGAATATCACCAAGACCGAAGTGCTCGATGATTATACTTTTCGCGTTACCTATCGTGAACCCTTCGCGCCTTCTTTGGAGCGGATTGGCGGCATGTACATTTTGCCCCGGCATTTGCTCAAAGGCAGGGACATCAATAAAGCCGATGACTTTAACTCCAAACCCATTGGTTCCGGGCCCTACAAATTTGTCCGTTGGACCAGAGCGGAATCGGTCATTTTGAAGGCCAACCCTGAATATTATGACGGCCGGCCTTATCTCAACCGGGTGATCTTTCGTATTATTCCTGATCAAGCAGTGGAATTTCTGGAATTGCAGAACGGCGGCCTGGATATGATGAGCCTCACGCCCGATCAATACACGGGCGAGGCCAGCACGGAAGATTTTGAAAAAAGATTCAACAAATACCGTTACCCCACCAACCAATACACCTATTTGGGCTTTAACCTGAAAAAAGATATCTTCAAGGACAAACGCTTTCGCCAAGCCATCGACATGGCCATTGATAAAAAGGCACTGGTCAAAAGCGTGCTGGATGGCCTTGGTCAGGTGTCCACCGGTCCTTTTACCCCCAATTCGTGGGCTTTCAATCCTAATGTCAAACCCGCGCCGTTTAATCCCCTGCGGGCAAGGGAAATTCTGACCCAGCAACTGGGGTATACCTATAAAAATGACGGCATGCTATATAAAGGCGGCAAGCCTTTGGAATTGACCATTCAGACCAACCAAGGCAACCGCAACCGGGAACAGGCAGCCACCATCATTCAGGCCCAGCTGAAAGAGATCGGGATCAAGATAAACATACGCATCATCGCCTGGAGCGCTTTTCTCGACCAATTCATTAACAAACGGAAATTTGATATGGTGTTGCTGGGGTGGTCGTTGCCCCGCGATCCGGACAACTACGGCATCTTTCATTCCTCCCAGACCAAAGAGCAAGAATTCAATTTTTTATCCTATAAGAATCCCGAGGTGGACCGCCTGGTGGAGGAAGCCCGGGTCACCTTCAACAAGGAGAAACGCAAACGTCTTTATTACCGTGAACACGAAATCATTGCCACTGATTTGCCATGCGTTTTCCTGTATGTGCCCGACAGTTTGCCCTGTGTGCATCGCCGCATATTGGGGATTGATCCCGGACCTGCAGGCATCGGGTACAATTTCACCAAATGGTTTGTGCCGGAAGGCTACCAAAAATACGCCAAATAGGAGGCGGGCTTATCAACATTTATCGTATCGACTATGAACATGAAAAATATTATGCCCTTCTGGAAGGGACGCATTATCGCATCCTTTCCGGCAAGCCCTTCAAGGGATGGCGGGTGGAACAAACGACACTGGCTTTGAAAGCCGCACAGTTGTGCGCGCCCGTGGAACCGGGTAAAATTATCGCCATAGGGTTAAATTACAAAAGCCATGCCCGGGAGATGAACATGCCCCTTCCGGAGGAACCGCTGGTTTTCCTCAAACCCAAGAGCGCCTTGGCCTGCCCCGGCGAGCCTGTCCTGTTGCCGGGCATGAGTCAACGGGTGGACTATGAAGGGGAATTGGCCATTGTGATTGGTCAGCAGGCCAAAGACCTGACCCTGCAACAGGCCGAAGAAGCCATCGCCGGTTACACCCTTGCCAATGATGTCACTGCCCGTGACTTGCAAGCCCGCGACGGGCAATGGACCCGGGCCAAAGGCTTCGACGGTTTTTGCCCCCTCGGCCCCTGCCTGGTCACTGGTGTGGATTGGCGGACCCTGGCATTTACCACCAGCCTGAACGGCGAGGTGCGCCAGGTGGGACGGATGGAAGATCTTATTTTTGACATTCCTGCCATCGTTTCATTTGTATCGCGGATCATGACCCTCATGCCGGGGGATGTCATTCTGACCGGCACCCCATCCGGGATAGGAGAAGTGCGCGCCGGCGACCGGGTAAGTGTGCATTGCGATCAAATCGGTACCCTGGAAAATACCTTTATAACCAAAACGCCCTGAAACCGGGCAGGGCGCATCCCATCGGATACAGGCTGGCGACGGATGTTTAAATTTGTCATCAAACGTTTATTGCTCTCCATTCCCATTCTATTGGGCATTACCATTATCACTTTTGCCATTATTCATATCACTCCCGGCGGATTTAGTTCCGTGCATATGGATATGAATCCCAATGTATCGCCCGACTCCATCTCACAAATGAAAAAGCTTTACGGCCTGGATCAACCGGTCAGCATCCAGTATCTGCATTGGGTGGGACGGCTGCTGAAGCTGGATTTCGGACGGTCCTTTTTGGATCAACAGCCGGTGATCGATAAAATCGGGCAACGCTTGCCCGCCACCTTGCTGCTCAGCGGCCTTTCGCTGGTCTTGATATTCTTGCTGGCCGTTCCATTGGGCGTTTATTCCGCCATGCATCACAACAACGCCCGGGACCGGTGGATAACAGTCACCACCTTCGTCGGTTATTCGGTGCCGACTTTTTGGCTGGCCCTGTTATGCATGTTGCTTTTCGGGGTGGTTCTGGGCTGGCTGCCTGTGTCGGGTATGCGTTCGGTTAATCACGATCTGATGTCTCCACTGGGTCAACTGGGAGACTATATCAATCATTTGATCATGCCCGTGTTTATTTCCGCTTTTGGGGGCGTGGCCTCCATATCACGTTATACACGCAGCAACATGCTGGAAGTGGTGCGCCAGGATTATATCCGTACTGCCAGGGCCAAAGGGCTGAGCAAAAACAAAATCTACTATGGTCATGCCCTGAAAAATGCCTTGTTGCCCATTGTCACCATTATCGGACTGTCTCTTCCGGGGCTGATTGGGGGAAGTTTTATTTTTGAGACCATCTTCTCCTGGCCCGGCATGGGACGGTTGGCTTATGATTCGGCCATGAATTTTGATTATCCCACCATCATGGGCATCGGTGTGATCGGGGCTGTTCTGACCCTGTTGGGCAACATGATGGCTGATGTTTTATATGCCGCGGTGGATCCCAGGATAAGGTTGTGAAGACGGATAGATGCTGAATATAAAGGGACGCCTTGCCATATAAGACAGGGAAAGGATTCACCACTTGAATGAAAGACGAGGTTGAGTTGACTGAAAAAACACGGTGCCCAATGTATCGCCGTGTCATGAACAAATCCAAACAAAAAGGGAGTGCATCTTTCAATGCAATTGACCGGGCAGTTTTGGAAAAAAGCGCGCCGCAAACCACTGGCTATTTTTGGCGCCGCCATTGTCGGCCTGCTTCTGATCATGAGCCTGGCCGCGCCGCTATTGTCGCCTTATCCGCCGAATCAGCAGGACCTCAGTCTGCGTTTGAAACCGCCATCGTGGCGGCATGTGCTGGGGACCGATGAATACGGCCGGGATGTGCTGAGCCGCTTGCTTTACGGCGGCCGCGTGTCTTTATCCGTGGGGTTTGTGGCCGTGGGCATCTCGTTGGTCATTGGCGTTGTGCTTGGCGCCCTGGCCGGTTATTTTGGAGGCTGGGTGGACCAGGTGATTATGCGCAGCGTGGATATCGTGCTGTGCATTCCCACCTTGTTTTTGATTCTGATGCTGATCGTATTTATCGGGCCCAGTTTGTTTAATATTATGGTGATTATCGGACTTACCAGTTGGACCGAATTGTCCCGCTTGGTACGGGCGGAATTTTTAACCTTAAAGGAGCGTGATTACAGCCAGGCCGCGAGGGCCATGGGGCTTAATCCTTTAGCGATCATTTTCAAGCATCTCCTGCCCAATGCGCTGGCCCCGGTTTTTGTATCCGCCACTTTTGGCATTGCCGGCGCCATTCTTCTGGAATCGGGCCTCAGTTTTCTGGGCTTGGGCGTCCAACCACCCATGGCTTCCTGGGGCAATATGTTGACAGCAGGCAAGGATTATATTACCGAGGCTTGGTGGCTGACATTGATGCCCGGGGTGGCCATTTTTATCACTGTTCTGGGTTACAATCTGCTGGGAGATGGGTTGCGTGATATTCTTGATCCGCGCCTGTCGGGGAGCGATAACCTTGGCTGATAAACCGGTTCTGGAAGTCCGACAACTGGAGGTGGTCTTTCCGCGCACGGCGGCCCCTGACTTCAAAGTTGTTCGCGGCCTTGATTTTTCCTTATTTCCGGGCAGGACCCTGGGGATCGTGGGAGAGTCGGGGTCAGGCAAGACCATGACCGCCCTGGCTTTGATGGGCCTGGTGCCGGAACCAGGGCGGGTGCAGGGCGAGATCCGTCTTCAGCAACAACTGATCAGTGGTCTGGAGGAGACGGCCTATGAGAAGATCAGAGGATCGGCTCTTTCCATCGTTTTTCAGGATCCTTCCACCAGTCTGAATCCGGTCATGACTATCGGCCAACAATTAATGGAAACCATTATTCAGCACCAGCATCTCAGCGCGAAAGAGGCCGGGCTTAAAGCTGTGGCTCATTTGAAAAATGTTGAACTTCCTGATCCTGAGAAAAGAATGAATAATTATCCCCACCAATTATCAGGAGGCATGAAACAACGGGTGCTCATTGCCATGGCCCTGGCCTGCGATCCGGCCTGCGTGATCATGGATGAACCCACCACGGCTTTGGACGTGACGGTTCAATCACAACTGCTCGATCTTTTGGAGTCCATCCAGGCCAACACGCGGGCCGCCATCATTTTAATAACCCACGATATGGGCATTGTGGCGGAAGTGGCGGATGACATTGCCATTATGTATGCCGGACAATTTGTGGAAAAAGGACCGCTGGGCAACATCCTGCAGGCGCCCCGCCATCCCTATACGACCGGGCTGTTGAAATCGATCCCTAAAGGCCACGATTATAAAAAGCCGCTAAACACCATTGCCGGCTTGCCTCCCAGTCCGTTGGACCTGCCGCCCGGATGTCCTTTTCATCCCCGGTGCCCCCGGGCAATTGAACGTTGTCGAAAGCAGGAACCGGTTCTGGAGCCTGTGGGCCCACTTACGGTGGCCTGCTGGAATCCGGAGGCCTTGTCATGAGCATTCCTCTTTTGCAGATCAAAGGGCTGGGCAAGGATTTTCCGGTCAAAGGCAGCGGCTGGCCGGGCGCGGCTAAAAAGCTGGTGGCTGTTGACCGGATTGATTTTACCCTGGCCAA
>CAYVTN010000185.1:0-6342 GCA_964454395.1 uncultured bacterium
ATAACCATGGGCTTGCCAGACCACGGTCGTGCTGGTGCCGTCGATGGCGGTTTTGGTTTCCCGGTAGCCCATCAAGCGGCCGTAGTGATCATAGCGGCCTTTTTCCCAGACCGTATGGCGGTGCCTGCCCAGGGCATCAATCAAGTCTTCTTGATAGCGCGTCAACTGCCCAAACTGGTTATAAACAGCGCCTCCCCAGAACCGGGTGGTGCTTACCCCATTGCTGTCGGTAATAACCTCTTTGTAGCCCACCAGCAGATATTCCGGAGCGGACTGGGTCTTGCCTGCTTTTTCATCAGCTTTGCTGTAGGCCGGATTTTTGATATAAGTGCCGCCCGTCCATAAGCGATGGGTGCGGTTGCCCTTGGCATCCACCGCGTCTTCCTGAAATTCAGTGACTTGTTTGTGGTCATCATACTTGGCGCCATACCAATGCTTGCTGCTTTGGTTGCCCCGTTCATCAGTAAAGGTTTCATTGTAGTTGATGAGCAGTTTGCCGTCGTACTGGCCCTTGCTCCATTCCACTTTGGTTTGATTGCCGTACTGATCGATGATTTCCTGGGTATAGCTGGTCAACAGCTTATTGGCATGGGTCTCGTTGTCGGCATAAAACACGCTGTCATCCGTATAGGTGGCGCCGTGCCATTTCACATAGGTCACATTGCCCAGGCAGTCGGTGGTCTGCGCTTCATAGCTTGTCAGCAGGCGCTTGTTGTTGTAGCTCATATTATAGGTGTTGCGCATACTGACATTGCCCTGGGCATCAATCACCCGCTCATTCTGCACCAGCACTGCCAGGCCGTCCTTCATCCAGACCCGCTTGCCGTCATCATATTGGATGTAATTGAACATAGCCTGCTGGCCCAAGATGGCAAAAACCTTTTGCCGCGCGGCCTGGGCTTCCTGCTTTAATACAGCCATACTTTGCTGATGATTGAACACCGAATCCCGGAGGTTTCTGGAGATTTTCTTGCTGACTTTCGCATTTTTGGCGTTCAGCATCTTCTCCAGGCGGTTCTGATAGTCCACGATCGCCTTTTGTTTTCTTATTTGCGATTGGATGGCCTTCGGATTAAAGTATCCTGACTGGTAACGGTCGTATTGCTGCTTGTATTGATTGCTCACCACAAAGGCATGAAGCGCAGGATCAAGGTAGCTGGAAAAAATAAAAAAGTTCAAAAGCAGGATGGAAATGACCTTATTTGCCATTTTCAGCTTACGTTTTGGAATTTTTTCAACCATTTTCCCTCCAAAAATGCATATTCATAATATAAAATCTTCAAAGAATTTGTCTCACGCCAAGCCCGCCAAGCCGCAAAGAAAGAAAAGATAAAAGCAAGAATTCCCCTCTTTATAATATTTGACCGGAAAGTGCATTTTTTATTCCCATAATTTTATTTTTTTTAGTTTTTTTCTTTTTCCAACATTTCCATTGTTTTGAAATATGATTGATTTATAAGCTTTTTCCTGAAAAAGGCCTGATTTTTTATTTTCTCCAAAGCACTATAAAAGCAAGGCACCACGAAAACCGTGAGAATGCTGCCGCTGGTCAGGCCGCCAATGACCGTGATGGCTAAAGGCTGCCACAGGCCCGCTGATTCGCTGCGGTCCAGGGCCATGGGCATAAGGCCGCAAATGGTGGTGATGGTGGTAATGGCAATGGGCAGCAGCCTCTGTCTGGCGGCCCGGATGATCAGCTTTTCCAGGCCGATGTGAGGATTGCTCAGTTTAAGCTGATTGATGCGGTCAATGAGCATGATGCCATTGTTGACCACCATGCCGCCCAGCATCAGAAGGCCGATGGACACGCCGAGCGTCACCGTGGTGCCGGTCATGGTCAGGGCCGCCACGGCGCCGACCGTGGCCAGAAGCACGGAGATCATGATGATAAAGGGCTGCAACAGGGATTCAAAGACTGCGGCCATGACCATAAAGACAAGGGCAATGGTCATAATCAAGGCTACTTTAAAACTTTTATCCGCAGCTTCCATCTGTTCAAAATTCCCGCCCAGGTCGGCATAATAATCTTCCGGAAACTTGATGGTGTGCAATGCGGCCTTGACGTCGGTGGCCGCCTCCCCCAAGGGACGTTTGCCCAGATTGGCGCTTACCTGGATCATGCGGGTTTTGTTGCGGTGCCAGATCTCGGAGGGCGACAAGTCGTATTTAAAGGCGGCCATGTTTTCCAAGGGCACATGGCCTTCATGCCGGGAGAGCAGGCGCAGTTGTTTCAACTGGGCCAGGGTTTCACACTGCTTGGGATCGAGGCGGACGATGGTCTCGACCTCCTGCTGGCGGTCGTAAAACTTGGTGGCGCGCAGGCCC
The DNA here is from genome assembly GCA_964454395.1 of uncultured bacterium. Lineage (GTDB taxonomy): Bacteria > Oederibacteriota > JAAXVQ01 > JAAXVQ01 > JAUVAV01 > CAVQBK01. Next base: position 2,326 of record CAYVTN010000185.1, read on the forward strand.
CGCATTTGGCCGTGCAGGGTCTGGGCAACCTGCCGGTTGGTCAGTCCCATCATGGCCACCCGGTTGCGGTCCAGGTGCACCTTCAGTTCAGGCCTGCCCGGCCGGTAGCGGACCTTGGTATCGCTCAGGCCCTTGATGCGGCTCATTTTGTTGGCAATCTGCATGGCCAGATCGGCCAGGGTCTGGTAGTCATAGCCGAAGACTTCCACGAACAGCTCCTTGCCGCTTTGCGGTTCGGAAAAATAAATAAAGGTTTCGTATGCTTCCCCGATATGCACCAGTTCCTTGCGCAGCCGGCTGATGACGCCGGCCGCGCTGAGCGTGCGCTCGGCCCCGGGCTTGAGGGTTACATAAATTTTGGAAGACCAGCCTTCCACCTTGGAAGACAGGGTCTTGATCTGATCTTTGACCTCCGGCGTATTTTGAATGCGTTTTTCAATGGTCTTCACAATGCCATCGGCAATGTCCAGCTTGACGCCGGACGCCATTTCCACAAAGACCACAAACTCATTCTGCTCCTGGGAAGCCAGAAAGTCCTTGGGCACCACGGTCAGAAAAACAACCACCGTGAGCCCCACCAGGGCCAGCATGACCCCAATGACTTTAAAGCGATGGCGGAGCAGGCCGGCCAGCAACAAGGGAAAGCGCCACAGCATGAGCGCGCCCGAGGCGATCACCGCCAGGGCGGCCGCGCTGAACAAGGCGGCTTGCCACTTCAAGCCGAGGATAAAGTAAAAGAGCGCGCCCAGCATGACAAAAACCGATAGGCCCAAAAACAGAAGATGGCGCGAGACAAAGCTTTTCAGAAAACGGCTCAGCTTTCCGGCTGTTTGCCCTTTGGCATGTCTGGCTTCCTTTGGCAGTTCAGGCAAACGGCTCAGCAGTGCGGGCACCAGGCCGATGGCCGCAAACAGCGACGCCAGCAGCACGGCCGTCACCGTAAAGGCAATGCCCGCATAGAGCAGCTGGGTTTGTTTTTGCAGCATGGAAAAGGGCAAAAACACCACGATCGTGGTCAGCGTGCCGCCGATCATGGGCTGAATCATCTCCCGGCTGGCCAATTCCAAAATCTCCTGCTTCGAGCGCCCTTGGCTTTTGGCGAGCATGGCTTCCACGTTTTCCAGCACCACCACCGCATTGTCCACCAGCATGCCCACGCCCAGAATAAGGCCGGATAAGGAAATGACATTGAGGCTCACATGGTTGAAATACATCAGGCTCAAGGTGATGAGCAGGGACACGGGAATGGTGGCGGCCACAATGAAGGCCGGCCAGAGGTCGCGCCGCCAAAAGGCCGTCCCAAAGAGCAGCACGATCATGGCGATGACCACCATGATGGTTTTGTTCAGGGGCCATCCGCCGATGGTCAGCACCAGCAGCAGGGCCAAAAGCCCGGCCAGGCAACCGGCGGCAATTTTTTTGGTCAGGCGGCTCTTGCTTAAAAACAAGCTCAAAATGAGAATCACCAGCGTCATGCCGTAAAACAGGGTCATCATGACCGAGTAAAGTGCTTGCTTGATCATTTTGGCCTGATTGGAGACCACCACCAGATCCACATCGGAACCGATGCGGCGTTTAAAATTATCCAGGACGTTTTGGCAGGCCCGCACCACATCCACGGTGTTGGCCAGGCTTTCCTTCTGGATATAAATGGTGACTGCGGCCTTGCTGTTGAGACGTGAATAGGTCTCGGCTTCCAGATAATCATCCTTCACCGCGGCCAGGTCGCCCAGGCGGATGATGCCGCCCGCAGTGGTGACCGCCACCCCGATTTTTTTGATCTCGTCCACGCTGTTAAAACCGGCTTCGGTCCGCAGGCCCAGGGTATTGTCGCTTTGATTGACATCCCCCACCCTGACATTCAAATTATTTTTTTCCAGCACGGACACAATTTTCTGAAAAGGCAGGCCGTTGGCCACCAGCTTGGCGCTGTCCAGCTCCACCAATATTTTACGGCTGCGGCCGCCGCCGATTTCCACATTGGCCACCCCGGGTACGCGCAGCAGCTTGTCCTTGAGGGTTTCCTCCACCATCTGGCGCAAGGCTTCGGGCGTGTCGTGGGACGAGGTCAGGGCCGCAATCAGTACCGGCGTATCGGCTTCTTCATAATGGGCGATGACCGGCTTCTCGATTTCCTTGGGCAGCTTGTGCTTGACGCGCAGAAACTTTTCCCGCGTTTCCAAAGTGGCCATTTTCATGTCGGTGCCCGGTTCAAATTCCAGGGTCACGATGCTGCGGTGGTTTTTGGAGGTGGAAATGATATTTTTCAGTTTGGAAACCGTGGCCATGGCTTCTTCAATCGGCTTGGTCACCAGCCGCTCCACGTCAGGCGGCGGCATGCCGCCGCGCACATCCACATAAATGGTGACATTGCCGTAGCTGATATTGGGCATCATTTCCATGGGCAGCTGTTTCAAGGCCACCAGCCCGGCCAAAACCACCAGCGCGATGATCATCAAAAACGCCACCGGCCGCCTGATGCTGAAGCCGGGCAGCTTTTTGGCGAAAACAAGGATCACCAGTCCGAAAAGAGCAATTTGCAGCAATTGATTAAAATTCATATTGATCCTTCATCAATTCAAAGATTCACTAACGTAGGGAACGGTCCCCGCATGCGCGGGGCGCAGCGCGACCGTTTCCTACGGTTATTGTTGGACATGTGATTGTCCCTGCCAAAAATACATCCACCGCTTGCCCCGCGCAGACGGGATGTCGAACGCCTACAATTGCAACTTATCCGCTCCGGTTTTTTTCGGGGTCTTGCCTGCTTTCGATTTTGAAGGCTTCACCGGAATATGCCAAGCCACACCCAAAGCGATTTTTACCGCGTCGTCCATATGCAGTGGATTATTCGTGCCTTCAAAGTAATAATTCGCATCATGTTTTCTGTACATTTGGTAAATGGCGTCAAAATCCAGGCTGAAATACTTCGATAGTTTCCATTCAAATCCAAACGCCGGCTGGATGGCATCGACAATTTCATAATGCAGATAACTGTTCGATCCCATCATCTGCCAGCCAAAGAATCCTGCCGGTCCATAACCCAGACCCGCCCGGAATCTGAAACTATTCTCCGGCGGCAACAAGTAAACGCGCAGCCCCACCTGGTAGGCCATGTCTTCCACGCCCAGTGCGCCCATACTGCCGAGGCCAAAATAGAGCCCAACCACTTGCCGGATCATGAATTCAAAATTGCCGCCTAAAACGCCGTATGGTGTTCCGAAACCCAGCCCCAGTTTGACGGCTTGTGGTGATGAATGTTCATCGCTCGCAGTTAATGTTGATTCCATGGAAGGCTGTTGCGAAACCGTTGTTTTTTCAGTGTCAATAGCACCCGCTTTCAGGGAAACAATTTTCAGGGAAACGCTTTTGAATTCATCCGGAACATGGTCCAGGACCAACCTTACCCGCTTATGTCCCAGTCCCGGCAAATAATGGCGGGCATAGGGATGATTTTGTCCGATCAGATCATAAGTTTGCGACGTCAGCGTTGTCCCGGCTGCATCATAAAAGGTAAGCATTCCTTCCACTTTGCCGATCACGGGCTCGTCATGATTGAAAACCACTCCCAAAAGCGCCTGCTTGCCGCCCGAAAAATCGGCCACCACAAATTTTTCCAGATAAATGGCTTTAAGCGCGTCAGCATTGACGGAATTGTTGCCCGCATCCGCAGGCACCAGCTGAACCGGAATGGTTGAGGTCACCTGCCCCAGATGGAGATCTTCATTCTCCTGCTGATCATTTTGAAGGGGCTGGTTAGGCTGGTCTCTGCAAATATGAAAGACAAGGCCCAGATCCGCCATGGGTACAGCTCCATAATAATAAGACGAGGTCAGAGGCGTTGCCCCTCCGGCATCAAGACTAATGCCCACATTTTCCGCAAATCTCCATTCCACGCCCAGCGTGGCCGCCAAAAAAGCGCCCACGGAATAGGCGCCGGTAATGCCGGTGATGTATGTCGAAACCCGTCCTCTAAGCCCGCCCTTGGGATCACCAAAATAAAATCTGGACCCTCCC
>CAYVTN010000186.1:0-6313 GCA_964454395.1 uncultured bacterium
AGGATCTGGGGGACAATGTGGTCTTTGGTCCCATGCACCTCGAGAAAACCCTGGGCGAAGTGTTGGCTGATTATCAATTGCCCCAGTTGAGGATCGCGGAAACGGAAAAATATGCCCATGTGACCCATTTCTTCAATGGGGCCACGGATGAGATTTTTCCCCTGGAGGAAAGAAAACTCATCTCCTCGCCGAAAGATGTGGAAGGCAAGTATGAGCGAAAACCGGAGATGTCCGCTTTTGCCATTACCGATACGTTGTTGCCGCTTTTGGCGGAAGACAGGTTTAAAGTGATCATCCTCAATTTTGCCAATTGTGACATGGTGGGCCATACCGGCGTGATGGAGGCTGCTGTCCAGGCCATGGAAGCAGTGGATACGAATGTGGGCCGCATTGTTAAAAGCATGTTGGAAAAAAACGGCGTTGTGATCATTACCGCCGATCACGGTAATGCCGAGAAAATGACCGATACCAACGGCAAGGCCGTGACCCAGCATTCCATCAACGACGTGCCCTTGATCCTGGTGGGGCATGAAGTTCAGGATTTTAAATTGAAAGAGGGCTCTCTGGGCGACATCGCGCCCACCCTCCTGGATTTGCTGGAAATTCCCAAGCCGCCGCAAATGACCGGGCACTCGATGATCGTAAAGTGAGGCGCCTGACTTGAATCAGGCGGATGGGGAAGCCGGAAAAAGGTCTTTTGAAATCAGTGATTTAACCTGGTCCCGGGCTATGGTAAACTATTCAAAAATGGAGAACCGCCATGCCGCGTAAAAAAGCGTCTACAGCCGAGGCAAGTACCGTGTCCCAAAAAACACTGTCCTTTGAAGAGGCCCTCAAACAATTGGAGGTCATTGTCAGCCAATTGGAAAGCGGGGAAGCCCCTTTGGATAAAGCCCTGTCTCTTTATGAACAGGGCATTGCTCTTACCCGCCAATGTCAGCAGCAGTTGGAACAGGCCGAACAGCGGGTGGCCTTGCTGGAAGACAATGGTAAAAAAATCAAACGTGTGCCCTTTGAAGATGGTCCTTGGGATGATGATCTTGATGATGAAGATGAACTTGATGATGATGAAGACGACGAAGAGGATAATGATGAAGACGATGATGAGTTAGACGGCGATGACGATGACGACGACGAAGAAGACGACGATGAGGATGAAGATGACGAAGAAGACGACGAAGACGATTTCCAAAACTAGCCGGATCTCCGGGAGCGCCGGCATTCGGGCCAATCAGGCCGGAGCCGGAGCATTCAACCTTTCCTCCTATTTAAAGAAGAAACAAAAAGAAATCGACCGGGCCATGACCAGGGCACTGCCCGCCAAACACGATCTGATCGGGCAATTGGTGGCCGCCATGCGGCACAGCATGTTTTCCGGCGGCAAGCGTCTTCGGCCGCTGCTGGTGCTGGCCGCGGCCGAAGCCTGCGGCAAACCCGGTACCGGGTTGATGAACGCCGCCTTGGCCATGGAATGCATCCATACCTATTCCCTTATTCATGACGATTTGCCGGCCATGGACAATGATGATTTGCGCCGTGGCCAGCCCACCTGCCATATTGCTTTTGATGAGGCCACCGCTATTCTGGCTGGAGACGCGCTTTTGACTTATGCTTTTGAATTGATGACCAAAGTCAAAACCAACGGCTCCGGGGCTCAGAAACGCCTGTTGGAAGCCATTGAATTATTGACCCGTGCGGCGGGCATGAACGGCATGGTGGGCGGACAGATGGCGGACCTGGTATGTGAAAAAAAAGCCGTTGATCTGCCCACCCTGGAATATATTCATACCCACAAAACCGGCCATTTAATCGCGGCTGCTTGTCGTATGGGCGCCCTGCTGAGCGGCGCCACGGGCAAGCAGGTCAAGGCCCTCACTATTTATGGCGAAACCATGGGTCTGGCTTTTCAGATTGCCGACGATATCTTAAATGTGGTGGGTGACCATGCCAAGATGGGCAAGCAGGCGGGCACTGATGAAGCCCGGGGAAAAGCCACCTATCCCGCTCTAATGGGTCTGAACGCTTCACGGGATCATGCCCAAGCTTTGATGAGAAAAGGTCTGGCCGCCCTGCAACCCTTGGGCCCCAAGGCGGAGCCTTTGCGGGCCTTGGCTCATTATATAGTAGAACGCGAGGTGTAACTGTGGAACCTTATTTGGCCGTAGGTAAACGCTTCCTTCATGGTTTGGGCATCATCCTGACCCACCGCATTTTTTGGGCTTGCTTTACCAGCTGGTTTGTGGCCTCGTTCATCAAGGTCATTTTACATTTCATCAATCAGAAAAAATTTGACTTCATGCTCCTGGTGGATACAGGCCGCATGCCCAGTTCCCATTCGGCCTTTGTGGCGGCTTTGGCCACCACCATCGGCTTGGAAGCCGGTTGGGGCAGTCCCACCTTTATGGTGGCCTTGGGTGTGGCCATCCTGACCATGAATGATGCCGCCGGGGTGCGCCGTGCGGCCGGCCACCAGGCTACGATTCTGAACAAGATGATGGATGATATTTATCAAAAACATGAGTTTAAACCGGAACGATTGAAGGAATTTTTGGGTCATACTCGTTTGGAAGTGCTGGCGGGCATGTGCGTCGGCATTATCTGCGCATTGCTGTTTTATGTGGGGCGGTAGGAGCATTAGATTCTATATCACCGGCATCTACGTTTTTTCGTAGATGATTTAAGCCGTAGGGGCACAGCGTCCCAGCATTCGCGGGACAAGCGCCGTGCCCCTACCCGCGCCAAAGACAGCAAGCCGCAAGACCTTGCAAGTGTTTGCTTCCGGCTTGGCCGGCTAAGTATTAAGTTGCGCAGGTTCCCGAGAATCGATTCCATCAACAACAACGGGACAAGTAATCGAGAATCGAAAATAGCAATTCCCCGGGGTCGATTATTGATTCCCGTTGGATTCTGTAAGGTGAAATTTACGTTTTTTGCATGGATAATTTGCAGGGAACAGTCGCGACTGTTCCCTGCACTCCAAGAACCAAAGCCAGTGGTAACAGAAATCTTTAAGTAAGGACGTACTTTCTTGTCTATCCTCGAGAGCATTAATTCACCGGCCGGCCTGAGAACCCTGAATAACGCCGAATTGAAGCAATTAAGTCAGGAGTTGAGGGAAACCATTGTAGACACGGTGGCCAAAACCGGCGGGCACCTGGCGTCTTCTTTGGGCGCTGTGGAGCTGACAGTGGCCCTGCATAAAGTTTTCAACACCCCGGAAGACAAACTGGTCTGGGATGTGGGTCATCAAACTTATGCGCACAAGCTGATCACCGGCCGGCAGGCTCAATTTCACACCTTGCGCCAATACCAGGGCTTGGCCGGATTTCCCAAAAGGGAAGAAAGCATTTACGATACTTTCAATACCGGCCATTCCTCGACTTCGCTTTCGGCTGCCCTGGGCATGGCCCGGGCCCGGGACATGGCCGGCCTGCATCATAAAGTGGTGGCGGTCATCGGCGACGGGTCCTTGTCCAATGGTCTGGCTTTGGAAGCGCTCAATGACGCAGGCCACAAGAAGACCGACCTCCTGGTGGTTCTCAATGACAACAGCATGTCCATTTCTCCGGCCGTGGGCGGGCTTTCCCATTATTTGAACCATATTATTTCAGGACGAATTTACAACCGGCTCAAGCCCCAGATGGACCGTCTCCTGGGCGCCATCCCGGCAGTAGGCAAACCGGCCTTGAAACTGGCCAATTATGCGGAGGAGATGGCCAAAGGCCTGATCGTGCCGGGCTTGTTGTTTGAAGAATTAGGACTGCGTTATTTCGGGCCGGTCAACGGCCATGATCTGGACCAACTGACGGAAATGTTCGGCCGCCTGCGGGAACTTTCCGGACCGCTCCTGCTGCATGTTAAAACCATAAAAGGCAAAGGTTTTGAACTGGCGGAGAACAATCCCGTGGCTTTTCATGGCACGCCCCGGTTCGATATCGAAACCGGGGAAAGCAAAAGTTGCCAGGGCGTCACTTTTTCCAAGGTCTTTGGTCGCACCCTGGTAGCTCTGGCCAAGGATCGTCCCGAGGTTGCGGCCATCGTGGCGGCCATGACGTCCGGCACGGCCATGGACGATTTTGCGCGCCTTTATCCGGAGCGCTTTTTTGATGTGGGCATTGCCGAAGGGCATGCGGTAACCTTGGCCGCCGGCATGGCCACCCAGGGCGTCAAACCGGTGGTGGTGATTTACAGCACCTTTTTGCAGCGGGCTTTTGACATGATCATGCACGATGTATGCCTGCAAAATCTTCCGGTGGTCTTTGCCATAGATCGTGCCGGCGTGGTGGGCGAGGACGGCCCCACGCATCATGGGGTGTTTGACATTGGCCTGTTCAGACCCTTGCCCCGTATGGCTTTGGTGGCGCCCGGGAATGACCGGGAAATGGCAGGCCTGCTTAAAACCTGTCTGACCTACAACGGTCCCATTGCCATCCGCTATCCCCGCGGGGTGGCCAACGGCTGCGTGCAGGAACCGGTGACGGAAGGCATGGAAGCTATTCCCTTGGGCAAGGCCAAAGTCTTGCGCAAAGGCTATGACGTGCTGCTTATTGGCGTGGGTCCTTTGGCCTATACCGCCATGACCGCAGCCCGCCGGTTAAAGTCAAAAGGCATTGAAGCTGCGGTGATCAATCCCCTTTCTTTAAAACCTTTGGATACAGCTGCCATATGCGCCTGGGCCGCTAAAACCAAAAAGGTCATCACCATTGAAGACCACGTTCTGACCGGCGGTTTCGGCAGCAGTGTACTGGAATTGTTCAGTGAGCAGAGGCTCCAGGGCGTCCGGGTGGTGCGTTTGGGTTATCCCGACCAATTTGTGGAACAAGGACCGCGTGATTTGCTGCTGAAAAATTATCACCTCGACGCCGAGGGCATTGCTGCCGCAGCGGTCAAATTATGCGCCGCGCCGGCACCTGTCAAAGGGACTAAAAAAAACGTGGAGCTGCCAAGATGAGCGCTGTTAAAAAAGTTCGTCTTGACCAACTGGCTGTGGAACAAGGCCTTTTTGACACCAGGTCGCAAGCGCAGGCCGCCATCATGGCAGGCGAGCTTTTTTCCGAAGGGCAATTGATGCCCAAGCCGGGCCAGATGGTCAGGGCCGGCACGCCCCTTTCCTTTAAGTCCAAGCGCATGCGCTATGTGGGCCGGGGCGGCTACAAACTGGAAGGCGCGCTTAAGGATTTCAAATTAAACGTGGTCAATTGGAACTGCCTGGATGTGGGCTCGTCCACCGGCGGATTTACGGACGTGCTCATCAAAAGCGGCGCCCGCCATGTGTGCTGCGTGGACGTAGGCAAAGGCCAGCTGGATATCAAGTTGCGAAATGACGAACGCGTGACCGTTATGGAAGGGGTCAATGCCCGCTACCTGAAGCCTGAAGACGTGCCTGGTCCCTTTGATTTGACGGTGATCGACGTCTCTTTTATTTCTTTAAAAAAAATATTGCCGGCCATCATCCCTTTGATAAAATCGCGCAAAGGCTATATACTGGCCCTAATCAAACCCCAGTTTGAAGTCGGCCCGGCCGCCATCGGCAAGGGCGGCATTGTGCGCGATAAAAAAGCCCGGGACATGGCCGTGCAGCATGTGCTGGAAGAAGCGGCTCTTCTGGGGCTGAAAAAAATCGGCGTCAAACCCAGCTGTATCAAGGGAACCGACGGCAACCAGGAATTTTTAGCATTAATGGAGCGTCTTTCATGATCGTGGAAATTAATGTTCAAAATATTGCCCTTATTGCAGAACTGTCTTTTCAACCCATTGCCGGCATGACCGTGCTCACCGGAGAAACCGGGACCGGTAAATCCATTCTGCTGGGGGCCTTGTCCCTGCTTTTGGGGGAGCGGGCCAATGTGGACCTTATCCGCACCAACTGCGAAACCGCCGCAGTGGAAGGTTTGTTTGACATTGCGGGCCTCGAAAGCCTGCCCGCCTGGCTGGACGAAAACGGTCTGCCGCCCTGTGAGGACAACATGCTGTTGGTCAAACGCGTGCTTTACCGCAATGGCCGAGGCAAATGTTACGTCAACGGCAGCCTGACCACGCTGGCCAACCTGGAAACCCTGGGCAACAGCCTGGTTGATCTGCACGGCCAGCATGCCCATCAGTCTTTGATGCACAAGGAACATCAGCGGTCCCTGCTCGATCGCTGGGCAAGCTTGGAAAATGTGGTGCATGAAGTGGAGCAGGCCTACCAGCAACTTAAGAAAAGCAGGGAAGCCAGAGACCAGCTCAGCCTGGATGAAGCCGAACGCTCGCGCCGCGTGGACATGCTTGGTTTTCAAATAAAGGAGATTGAACACGCGGCACTCCAGCCCGG
>CAYVTN010000187.1:0-6289 GCA_964454395.1 uncultured bacterium
CCTACCATATTTTTTAGGCTAACTCGCCTATCATCTCATGAATTGGGGCTCCAGCCCTGGCTGCGCCAGGACGTCGCCCTACCATATTTTTTAGGCTAACTCGCCTATCATCTCATGAATTGGGGCTCCAGCAGGGACCATGGGCCAGACGTTTTCTTCCCGCTCCACATGAAAGTCAATCAGCACCGGGCCTTCGATTTCGAAGGCCTTTTTCAGATTGGCTTCCACTTCGTCCGCCTTGGTCACGCGCAATCCCGTGGCGCCGAAGGCCTCGGCCAATTTGACAAAATCCACCGAGTTTTCAATGACCGTGGAGGAATAACGTTTACCATGGAATAATTCCTGCCATTGGCGGACCATGCCCAGATAACCATTGTTGAGCAGGATGATTTTCACCGGCAGTTTATGCTGGACGGCCGTGGCCAATTCCTGCATGTTCATCTGAAAACTGCCGTCGCCGGTGATCACCGCTACTTTCTGGCCGGGCAACCCAAATTGGGCGCCAATGCCGGCCGGAAACCCGTATCCCATGGTGCCCAGCCCGCCGGAAGAAGCCCATTGGCGGGGCCGGTCATACTTGTAAAACTGGGCCGCCCACATTTGATGCTGACCCACATCAGTGGCCACAAACAGGTCCTTGCCAAAAAGAGTATACAATGTCTCGACCACGTGTTGAGGCTTAAGGGAGGTACCGCTTTTATCATAAGTCAGGGGAAATTTTTCCTTCCATTGGTTGATCTGCGTCCACCACGCCTCAATCTGCCCCGGGCTGAGCTCTTTGATCAATGCTTTCATGGCATTTTTGGCGTCAGCCACCACCGGAATATCAACGGTCACAATCTTGGAGATGCTGGAAGGATCCACATCAATATGGATGATCTTCGCGCCGGGCGCGAAATGGTCCACACGGCCTGTCACGCGGTCGTCAAAGCGCACGCCGATGGCCAGAATCACGTCACTTTCCTGCATCGCGTAATTGGCGGTGCGGGTGCCGTGCATGCCCAGCATTCCTAAAAATTGCGGATGGGTTCCCGGAAAAGCGCCCAGGCCCATGGTGGTTAAGGTCACGGGGGCCTTGAGTTTTTCCGCCAGGGCTTTGAGCTCGTCGCTGGCATTGGCCAGCAGCACTCCGCCGCCCGCATAAATCAGGGGTTTTTTGGCGTCCTTGATCAGTGCGGCTGCGCGTTTGATTTGGTTTAAATTGGGTTCAACCGTAGGCTTATAACTGCGCAGTTCCACCTTATCGGGATAGTTAAATTCACACTTGCTGGTGGTCACGTCTTTGGGAATATCCACCAGCACAGGACCCGGTCTGCCGGTGGAAGCCAGGAAAAAGGCCTGCTTAATGGTCTGCGCCAGATCATTGACGTCCTTCACGAGAAAGTTATGTTTGGTGATCGGCCGGGTAATGCCGGTAATGTCCACTTCCTGAAAAGCATCATTGCCGATCAGGCTGGATGCCACCTGGCCCGTAAAAGCCACCATGGGTACGGAGTCCATGTAGGCCGTGGCAATGCCGGTCACCAGGTTGGTGGCTCCGGGACCGGAGGTGGCCAAACACACCCCCACCTTGCCCGTGGCCCGGGCAAAGCCGTCGGCCATATGGGCGCCGCCTTGTTCATGCCGCGGCAAAACCACTTTCAAATCAGATTGATACAGGGCATCAAAAATGGGAAGCAACACCCCGCCGGGATACCCGAAAATAATGTCCACGCCTTCTTTTTTTAAACTGTGCACAAAAATTTCTGCGCCACTCATTAATGCACTCATTGGTTCCTCCTTATGCCAAAACACCAAAAGCACCCCTTCAGGCCGACCTTGTCCCTGACTGCGGGCATGACCGCTTCCTGAATGGTACTGAAAATTATTCACCGGGCCGGTTTCCACGTCTACGTTTTTCCGTAGCTGATGGTGTCCCTATCATAACAATATCGCCACCCGGTCGGGGTAGATAGTTTAAGCCGTAGGGGCACGGCGCGCCGTGCCCCTATACACGCTGGGCAGCACGCGCAGCGTAGGGGCGTATTGCATACGCCCCTACCATGACTCATTTTTTTATTCCGGCTCGATCGGCTTAGTCTTCCAATACGGCGCCTGTGCTTCCCGAGGTTACCAACCGCGCATAGCGACCCAAAACACCCTTGTAAGCTTTTAGCTTGGGATGCTTCAAATTCGCCATACGCGTGTTAAGCTCCTCCTTTGAGACCAGCAGGTTTATTTTCAATTTGGGAATGTCGATTTCAATCTTGTCGCCTTCTTTGATGGCCGCAATGGGACCGCCGCTGGCGGCTTCAGGCGAAATATGTCCGATGGCAGCGCCCCGGGAGCCTCCAGAGAAACGGCCGTCCGTGAGCAGGGCCACATCCTTGTCCAGGCCCATGCCGGCAATGGCGCTGGTGGGCGAGAGCATCTCGCGCATGCCCGGTCCGCCTTTGGGGCCTTCATAGCGCACCACCACCACATCGCCTTTTTTGATTTTATTGTTCATGATCGCCTTGAAAGCTTCATCTTCACTGTTGAACACCCGGGCGCGGCCGATACGATGCATCATCTCCGGCGCCACGGCCGACTGTTTCACCACCGCGCCGTCGGGCGCAATATTGCCTCTTAGCACGGCCAGGCCTCCTCGTTTATGATAGGCCTTGGCAAAAGAACGAATGACGTCCTGGTTCCGGACCCGTGCCTCTTTGAGGTTTTCCCCCACGCTTTTGCCGGTTACGGTCGGGCACTTGGAGGCAATGAGGTTTTTTCCGGACAACACGTTCATGACAGCCTGCACGCCCCCGGCTTCGTGAATGTCCACCATAAAATGATTCCCGGCCGGGCTGATGTTGCACAGATGCGGGGTTTTCCTGGACATTTCATTAAAGATATCCAGGTTCAGGGTCAGGCCTGCCTCATGGGCAATGGCCGGAAGGTGCAACACCGTGTTGGTGGATCCACCCATGGCCACATCTACTGCAATGGCATTTTTAAAGGCCTCCACCGTATAAATCTTGGAAGGTGTCAGATTCCTTTTAACCGCCAGCATGACCGCTTCTCCCGCTTGTTTGGCCAGCCGGATTCTCTCCGAGGACACGGCCGGCGCCGTGCCGTTGCCAGGCAAAGCCAATCCCAAAGCCTCGGCCATGCAATTCATGGTATTGGCCGTAAACAGACCGGCACATGACCCGCAGGTGGGGCAGGCATTGTTTTCGATTTCCAAAAAATCCTCTTCCGAAATTTTGCCGGCATTGGCCTTGGCCATGCTTTCAAAAGGCCCCTTGATCAGGTCCGTCTGTTGCTCATGGAATTTGCCGGGCAGCATGGGACCACCGGAAACCAGCACTGTAGGGATATCCAGGCGGGCCGCGGCCATCATCATGCCGGGAATGATCTTGTCGCAATTGGGGATAAGCACCAACCCGTCAAAAGGCGTGCCATTGCACACGGCTTCCACGGAATCGGCAATAATTTCACGGGAAACCAGGGAGTATTTCATGCCCTCATGGTTCATGGCAATACCGTCGCAGATGCCGATGGTATTGAATTCCATGGGGGTTCCACCGGCCATGCGCACGCCGGCTTTAACCGCTTCGGCGATTTTATTCAGATGCACATGCCCGGGAATGATTTCATTAAAGGAATTGGCGATGCCGATCAAGGGCCGCCGCAGTTCCTCATCAGTGTAGCCGATGGCTTTTAACAGGGAACGATGGGGTGATTTGGCAACACCTTTTTTAATACGATCGCTTCTCATGAATTAAACGCTCCATTCCCAGCCCCGGCTCAATCAAAGCGGCTGAAAAATAAAAAATCTTGGCAATAGTTAAATTGAGCTGCATCAACAGATCAGTATGGGGAGCTGGCGGATTAATGAGATATAATAATGCCATTTTGCTGAATGTCAACTTATATTTAGCCGTTGGAATGAAAAACCGCCATGGGATATTTCCAGAACAGCTATGAACAAGCAGGCTGCTGAAAAAGCCGGTGGCTTGGCCCATCCGGGTTATATTTCGCAGGGCACTCGCCCCAGAGGGGCTCGCCGGAAGAAAAAATCCTTTTGCTAATAAGAATTTTCTCAACGCTTGCGAAATACAACCCGGATGGGCTTAATGCCGGTCAATTCTTGTAAGGTTTTTTCGGCAGCCTACTGGGAGGCTGAACAATTAGTCCAAATATGAAAGTAGTGAACAGAAAGGTGATCGCATTTGAATGATTTTTTCTGCTTTCCACTGGTTGTCCCGTTGTTGTTGACGGGATCGACTTTCAAATGCCCTGGTTAGCTGTGTCTGGCCATTACCGCAAAGGTTACCAGGTTGTCACTGGTTTTACGTAACCGTTCGGCCAGGGTATTGATGATGTTGACCGCCACCTTGAAGGCCACTTCTGGATGTTGGCCGGCAAAATCGAGGAAATCATTTTTATACAAGCTCAAGGTCGAGGTGTTTTCCCTGGCCACCACGCTGGCTGAATAAGGCGCATCATCAAACAGCGACATTTCCCCGAAAATTTCTCCCACCTTTAAAGCCGCCAGGGTTCTCTCCGTATCATCGCTCTTCTTTTTTACATCCACCGAACCTTCGATGATAATATGCAGCATGCCGCCCGGGGATTTTTCCCGGACAATGACACCGCCCGCTTTGTATTCCATGCGCTTGGCCCGGCGCACCACGGTGGCCAATTCACTGTCATTTAAGCCTTGCAATATCTCCACACTGCGTATGGTATCCAAATCCGGCATGACCTAACCTCCTTGCGCGCTCAGTTGGTGTCGGAGAGCAATTGTAGCGCATTCTCTCCCAGGATGCGACGTTTTTCATCATCATCCAGTGCGGCTTTCCCAATATAATCGAGGTGGGCTTGTTGATGACCCCATGGCGCATCGGAACCAAAGACAATGCGTTCGGCGCCATGGGCCGCAACTATTTCTTCAAATTGGTTCAAGGGGCAAAAACCGGGACAAAAGGCCGTATCCAGCCATAGCTCCTGTCCTGCCAATTCTTTGGCCACTTCATCCCACATTTGAAATCCGCCCAAATGAGCCAGTACCAACTTGAGCCGGGGGAAGCCGCGATGAACCTGCAACAACCGCCTTGGCGTGGACTTGACCTCGCCATGGAAACACAAATCCTTGCCGCTGTGGAATAATAAAATCAGTCCCGCCTCTTCCAAGGCGGTGTAAATGCCGGCCATACGGTCTTCATCAGGGAAAAAAGACTGGTACTCGGGATGCAGCTTCACGCCGCGCAACCCGGCTGCCTTTAAAAACGCGATTTCCTGCTCCAATGTCTCCTGTTCCATTTGGGGATGGAGTGCCCCGAAACAATGAACTTTTTCTTTGGTTTGAATGCGTTGACACCAGCGGTTGATGGCCTGCACCTGAGCCGCCTTGGTGGCCACCGGTTGGAGCACCGCCTGGTCCACGCCGCTTTGCGCCATGTGGGCCAGAAGCCCTGAGACCGTGCCGTCATAATGAGCTTTGAACTCCATCATCCCGGCAAACTCGGCCGTGACCCTGGCGGCCAGCTGATCATTAAAGGCGTGGGTGTGAAAATCAATAATTGGTTCATCCATGGCTAATACCCTTGATTGCCTTGTTTTTGTGTTGAAAAGCTATTTTACATTGAAAAGCTTCCATTATGTTGGGCCTGACCTTGGGGGTGCATTGTAAAAACGCCTACTATCGTAGGGAACGGTCGCGACCGTTCCCTACGATAGTAGGCGTGCCCTTCCAGGCGCACTAAATAAAAAGGCGTTCTGAGTTTCAGAACGCCTTGAAAAATTGGTGGAGCTGAGGGGGATCGAACCCCTGACCTTTTGAATGCCATTCAAACGCGCTCCCAGCTGCGCCACAGCCCCACTGTCATTATTTTTTAATACATTTCCGAATTCCCGGCAGCAAGCCGCGGGGAATTTAATCGCGAGCAAAATACATAACCCATCTGTGACCGGCTGTCAAGTGATTATTTCACGCTTCCCTTATTGGCGGCCAGCAATTGACCGGCTGCGGTGGCCCAGAAACTTTCCGGCTGCCCTGCCAAAGCCTGCAGCGCGGCCTTGGCTTCAGCGGCTTTGCCCGTTGCCTGAAAACAGTGGGCCAGACTGAGCTGGACCGAAGCTTTGCCAAAATAATCAGGATTTTCCTTTAATATGCCCTGATAGGCTGCGATGGCTTTGTCATACTGCTTTTGTTGTTCAAAGCAGTTGCCCAAACGTTCTTTAATGGTCAGTGTCAAAGGCATCTGCTGGTCTTTGGCCAAAGCTTGTTCGAAAAGCCCGCTGGCTTTGGCATAGTCCTTGGCAT
>CAYVTN010000188.1:0-257 GCA_964454395.1 uncultured bacterium
GCCCACCATTATTTCAGCTGCTGGTCACCTTACCCCAAATCCCAACTTAATCCCTTCAATTACCATGCCTGTCCCCATGACGGCCAGGATCAGCCCCATAATCTTGCCGATGACCATAATCAAATTCTTACCCAGCTTATTCACGATATAATCACCAAAGATAAAGCCCCAATAGGTCAGAAGAATCATGAACCCGAAGATGGCGATCACAATTCCCATGCGCAACAGACCTGCATTGGTTACATTATTCATAGCCG
>CAYVTN010000188.1:267-6289 GCA_964454395.1 uncultured bacterium
TTACAATGGTTCCCGGCCCGGCCAGAATGGGGATAGCTAAAGGCGAGATGGCAATGCCGTCCATTTCCGGATCTTCCTGATGATGGATGGTGGATTTTTTGGACTGGAGCATTTCAAAGCCCACGTAAAAGACAATCAGCCCGCCCGTGATTTTAAAAGCGGGGATGGTGAGGCCGAACAAGTCAAAGATGGCTTTGCCCATCACCACAAAACAAAGCACAATTAAAAAAGCTGTAATCACAGCGGTGCGGGCAATTTTTTTCCTAGAGGATTGGCTATGCCCCTCCACTAAAGCCAAAAAGATGGGACTGTTGGCAATGGGGTTCATAATGGCAAAAAAACCCATGAACACGGAAATGGAATAGGTCAATAAAGTGCTGTTCATAAAAACCGTTCCTTAACCAAAGATAATCCCACCCTACCAAATATTTCAAAGTCCCGCAACTTCAATTGCTTCTGATGGTAAGCCAGGCCTACAGGCTAAGAACTTCCTTCCGACAATAAAGATAGGGTGAAAAAAAGCGTCCCACATCCTTGCTCGTCCCACGACATTATTAAGAGTCTCTGTCAGAATTATCTACGCGTCCCGCGAAGATAATTCTGACAGAGACTCTTATCCAGCTTCGCTAAGTTAGGGTAAAGACGAATCATTTTTCTTCTCTATGATTAGAGTGCACAGTAACCGGCCAGCACCGGCAGACAAAGGACGGATTTGGTCATGAGTAGAATTAGAATTAGCGCAGTTATTATTATCTTGGCGTTGATCTCCCCCAGTCTCGGCCTGGCTTCCAAGAGTATTGTTTACACCTACATGGCCATGATCAACGGCACGCCCACAGCCGTGACCCTTACGGTGGAGGAATCAGAACACCTCACCACCGTTTCTTATTACAATGAATTCGGTGAAAGAGAAACCAGCACTTTTACCGACCGGACCAAGGAGCAAAGCGCCAAATACTTTAATCGTGACGGCAAGCTAATGGTGGATGTGAACTATGACTATAAGCAAAATAAAATTGAGATCAGCGGTGACTGCCCGGCCCGCTATCCCTACCGTCAGCCCACCTTTGACAACAACGGCGCTTTGTTTTATCTGTTTACCCTGCTCCAACCCAAGCCTGATAAAAACTTTATTTTTCACATGTGCCAGAGCAATCTGACCCATATTGAAGACGGCTTCACCAAAGGCCTTTTGACCAATTGGGTGGGCCCGGTGGAAATGTATTTCAAATATGTGGCCGATGAAGACATCACCATCGGTGATAAAACTTATGCCACAAAAAAATATGAAATGGGTGTCAATCTGCCCACCATTGCCCTCTTCTGGCCCAATAAGTATTATTTCTGGATTTCACAGCAAGACCGGCTGATGGTGCAATTCCAGGGGCCCAACAACAAAAATCATATCGACACCTACCAGTTCGCAGGTCAAAGCGCATTGGATAAAACCATGCCGGTGGTCTCTTCCCTCCCGGGCCCGGCAGCAGCCTGCCCTCCGGTTCCTTAAAGATCGCCCACCCCTGAGCGATAGGCTTTTAATTGTTCAGCCAGAACAGCCGCATTCATAGGGAACATGCTGTCAGGAATTTTGACAGGACCATGGCCTACGCTTAAATTCAATTTCATCATGGTCAATTTCAGGCCTTTCAATCCTGTCAGATAGGTTTGTAGATTATTCAAGTCAATGTTGACAAAACGTTGCCGCCCAGCCGATCGGGCTTCGATCTTCTGGATATCCCGCCATGGGATAAAGCCAATGGCAAATACGGACGACTGGTCAAACAGGCCTTTGTCACTGAGGATGATTAGCGGTTTAGGCAGCAACAAGCGAAACAAGGTGTGTAGGAACAACCACAAGAAAAAAACAACCAGTCCATATGACAGACTCAAACCCATAGCCGTAAAATTACCCCAACTCTCCGAATGAAGGCTTATCCATACGGCAACAGCCGCAAACAAAGCAGATCCTATGAGGCTTCTTACCATTTTAGAAGCGGGGGGGTATATTTTCAAATTCCGGGCCATAACGTCCTTTCATCTAAACCGGCATATCCGGAAACAGCACATACGGCCAACTTGAGTCCGTTATTTGAAAAAAGCCGTAACTCCTTAGGTCATTTCGAACATATTGAGCATCGATAGCGCACCTTGGGCCAATTGGCCCAAGGTGCGCTTCCGGCTTGGCCGGCTTGGATACGCAAGAGACCTAAGTAGTTACAAAAAACCTCTTATTCGCGTCACCCCTAACCATTCTCAACCAGCAGCCACCGGGCTGTGCTCTTTCCGGGCAGGTCCCCGAGAAATCCTGGATAAATAATCAATAATCTTGCGCTTGTCCGCCAACTCCAAAAGACCCTTCAACATAGAAGGGTTGAGAAACAAGGTAACCAACTTGGAAATCAGGCCAAGATGGTTGACTTCTGTTTTCGAAGGTAACAACAATAAAAAAACGGCATGTGTTTTGGAATTGTCAAGTGCACCAAAATTCAATCCATTTTTGGAAATCCCCACCATAAGGGTCGTCTTTTTAATAAAGGCTGCCCTCGCATGAGGGAAGGCTACACCCCGGCCTACAGCCGTGGAACCCAGACACTCCCTCTCCCAGACAGCTTCCAATATTTTTTTCTTTTGGACGCCGCATCGTTCTGACGGGCAAGACTGGATCATGGTACGCAACGCATCATGTTTATCCAGATTTTCCATATCGGTTAAAACGCATTCTACATCCAATAGTTGATGCACTTCCATGGGGCTCTCCTTCTAGTCCGGCCTATCCAAATAACCTGCCGAATTATAGGACACACCAAAAGGCAAATTTATTTCATTTTTTTTATTTTTTTGCTCAACTTTAGCAACTTTGCTTTTTCGGGCCCTCAGATCGGGCTAAGGTGGTGCTTGTATCCCGAGGGGTAAGCTTTTCCAAGTGGCCCACCCTTGAGTTCAAGGCTTTTGTGGCAGGAGTCCAAGAAGATGGGCCCCAGGTTTATCCCGCGCATGCTGGGATTTATTGCACTAACCTGCTTTTCGGCCCGAAAAAGCAAAGTTGCTAAAGTTGAGTTTTTTACTGAAAAAATGGATGTAAGGTAACCGGGCTTGTTTTGGATTTTGGGGTTTTGGTCCAACCCTTGGGCGGACGCCGGTTTGCAGTGCAGGGTACGGGCATCCCGCCTATGCGGGACAAGTTGCCAGTACCCTGCGAAGGTGTTAAGAGAACCAGCTATAAGTCGGCCTTTAGAAACCGAACGACCTTTTCAGCAGCTTCCCGGCCGCGGTTAATGGCGCGCACCACCAGGGAAGCTCCGGTCTCGGCATCACCGGCGGCAAAGATGCCTTTTTGGGAGGTTTGGTAGTTCTCATCGATCTTGATGTTGCCCCGGCCATCTTTTTCCAATTGCAGGTCTTCCACCAGACCCTTGGGCTGCACATGCACGAAGCCCATGGCCAGCAGCACCAGATCCGCTTTCAGATCAAAAGCCGAGCCGGGAATTTCCTTAAAACTGGGACGCCCGCCTTCAGGAAAGGTCCATTCCAGTTTTGCTGCCTTGAGGGTGGTCACCCCGCCTTTTTCACCAATCAATTCCTTGGTATTGATATCCCACATGCGATCACACCCTTCTTCATGGGATGTGGAGGTGCGCAGAATGGTCGGCCAGTAGGGCCAGGGATTGCCGGCTGCCCTGGCCTGGGGCGGTTTGGAGAGCAACTCGATCTGGGTGACCTTGGCCGCACCTTGGCGGATGCTGGTGCCGATACAGTCGGAGCCGGTATCGCCGCCCCCGACCACCACCACGTGCTTGCCTTTGGCGCTGATACGCTGATCTTCCGGGATGACGTCACCGGCATTGAGCCTGTTCTGCTGGGTTAAAAACTCCAGGGCAAAATGCACACCCTTCAAGTCCCGGCCGGAGACGTTCAGATCACGGGGCACGCCGGCGCCGATGGTCAGCAATACGGCATCATAGTCTTTCCTCAACTGCTCGGCCGTCACCTGAACGCCGGTTTTAAAAGTAACGCCTTCGGCCTCCATCTGGCGCCTGCGGCGGTCGATCACGCTTTTGTCCAATTTATAATCAGGGATGCCATAGCGCAAATAACCGCCAACGCGGTCATCTTTTTCAAAGAGTGTTACAGCGTGCCCGGCCCGGGCCAATTGTTGTGCTGCCGAAAGGCCGGCCGGCCCGGACCCCACCACAGCCACCTTCTTGCCCGTTCTTTTCTTGGCCAACTGGGGTTTGATCCAGCCTTCTTTAAACCCTTTTTCCACGATCTGCAATTCGATCTGGCGGATGGTGACGGGCTTGCCGTCCAACTCCAGGGTGCAGGCGGCTTCACAGGGCGCCGGACAGATGCGGCCGGTCATTTCAGGCAGGTTGTTGGTGCTGTGCAGCAGGGCGCAGGCCTTTTCCCATTGGTTGCGGTAGATCAGATCATTCCAGTCGGGAATCAAATTTTTTACCGGACAGCCGAAGGCATGGCAGGTGGGAATGCCGCAGTCCATGCAACGGGCGGCCTGTTCATGCAGTTTGGCAGGATCAAGCAGTTGCTCAATTTCCTTAAAATCCTTGATGCGCTCCTCCACCTTGCGTTTGGGCGGATTCTGCCGCTCATATTCGAGAAAACCGGTTGGTTTGGCCATTTTAAAAAATCCTCCAAATATTAATGATAAACTAAACCATCAAAAGCAAAATAAAAACGCTGTCTTATGGTAGGGGCGTATTGCATACGCCCCTGATTTGCTACTGTTGGCGGTGTGCAGGGGCACGGCATGCCGTGCCCCTGCGTTTTTAATCATCCCCATAACATACGACTATTTTGCGGACACAGGATCTACACAATCGCCTTGCCGTCTTCGTAGGCTTCTTCCGTGGCGGAGACGGTTTCACCGTCGGTCAATTCTTCCTCTGCCATGCGTTCCAGCACCTTCTTGTAATCAATGGGCATAACCTTAACGAAAAAGGGCAACTGGGTCTGCCAGTTGTCGAGAATGAATTTGGCCCGCACACTGCCGGTATAGCGATAGTGGTTCTCAATCAGTTGCTTCAGCTCCTTGACATCCCCGGCATTGACCACGCTCTCCAGATCCACCATGTCCAAATTGCACTTGGTGTCAAAGAGTTCGTTTTCATCATAGACATAGGCCACGCCGCCCGACATACCGGCTGCGAAGTTCACCCCTGTTTGCCCCAGGATCACCGCCACGCCGCCGGTCATGTACTCGCAGCCATGATCGCCCACGCCTTCCACCACGGCCTTGGCGCCGCTGTTGCGCACGCAAAAGCGCTCGGCCACCACGCCGTTAATGTAAATCTCTCCTTCCGTGGCGCCGTAGAGCATGACATTGCCGGCGATCATGTTTTCGTGGGCCACGATGTTGGCTTCCTTGGGCGGCTTGACGATGATTTTGCCACCTGACAGGCCTTTGCCCAAATAGTCATTGGCATCGCCGGTCACGGTGATGGTGATGCCTTTGGCCAGAAAGGCGCCCAGGCTCTGTCCGGCTGATCCGGTAAAATTAATGTTGATGGTATCTGCCGCCAGACCTTTTTCGCCATAAGCTTTGGAGACTTCGTAGCTGAGCATGGTCCCCACAGTGCGGTTGATGTTTCTGATGGGCATGTCAATTTCCACTTTCTTTTTATCCTTCAAAGCCGGCTCGGCCT
This sequence comes from uncultured bacterium, assembly GCA_964454395.1. Lineage (GTDB taxonomy): Bacteria > Oederibacteriota > JAAXVQ01 > JAAXVQ01 > JAUVAV01 > CAVQBK01. The sequence continues at coordinate 5,928 of CAYVTN010000188.1, forward strand.
GGCGGATCAGGTCATTATCCAGCACCTTGTCCAATTCATGATTCTGGCTGCCGCTACAACGCAACGTTTCGGATTGGATCTTGGTCAGGATGCCGGAGAAGTCCAGGCCGTGGGCCTTCCAATGCTTCTCATCAGGCGCGAATTCGAGCATTTCCACATGGCCGATCATGTCATTCAGGGTTTTAAAGCCCAACGCCGCCATGATCTCACGCAGTTCCTGGGCCATGAATTTTAAGAAACGTTCCGGATAGTCGGGCTTGCCGGTATAACGTTTTCTCAATTCCTCCCGCTGGGTGGCCACGCCCACCGGGCAATTGTTGAGATGGCACTTGCGCATCATAATGCATCCCAGGGTCACCAAC
>CAYVTN010000189.1:0-6274 GCA_964454395.1 uncultured bacterium
GGAGACGCAACATACATAAGGTTTTTAATGATTTTAAGTCCGACAGACTCCTAGCGGCAGGGAACGTGTCCAAAGCCCGAAAAAAATGGGCCCAAGGTGGGCTGCCAAATAAAAATCAGATGGTGGCTTTGGCGAGACATAACCAGGGCCAAAACGCTTCTTGATGCGCCGATGGTCGAGAGCGGCCCGAGCCGCAGAAAAATCCCAGGTGGGATATCCTGTTTTCCACCGGCTTAGCCTAATCCCGGAGTGCCCTGGCGACGACACTAGTACCAGGCTGCAGAGGAGGGCCGACTATTGTGATGAAACGACTGTTTCTGCTGGGACTGATCGTGATGGTTTGGGGTTGTGCCGGCTACCGCGAAGAGACCCAGCGCTATCATTTGCCCGCAGGAGAAGGCCTGAAGACTGCTGAGGTTGCCGTGACCGGTTCCAAAGAGGACCTTTGGCGTTTGCTACTGGAGTGGGTGAACAACCGGTTTTACAGTGAAACCATGACCGCGGAAGAAAAGGATCAAGCCCACGGCGTGCTGGTGGTCGAGGCCCTGGCGCCGGTCAGCGGTCCTGAGGCCGATAATTACTGCCACTATAAAATGACCATAACCATTGAAGAAAATAAACTGAAAACACGGTTTGAAACCTTGCGCATGACCGATCAGTTTTATCCTTCCCAAAAGAACATGTCCGAATTGATGAATTACTACACCCGCCTGGGCAATGACCTTAAGCAAGCCCTATCCAAGAATAAATAACGTCATGACCTTGTTTTGGCGTCCGGAAACATGGTCTTTTTAATCCACGGCCTTAAAGTAAAAAAATGAAGATAACACTTGTAATATAAGCCTTTATTGTCTATAGTCTAGGGCTGTTGCATAGGCGATTTTAGCAAGGAGCATTGTCCATGGATTTTTTGATGAAATTTAAACGCACTCACCACAATAATCAGCTCAGGCCGCAGGACGTGGGCCGGGAAGTGGTTCTGGCCGGATGGGTGGACACCAACCGCGATCATGGCGGGTTGATTTTTATCGACTTGCGCGACCGGTTCGGCATCACCCAATTGGTATTCGATCCTTCTGTCTCGGCGCAGACCCATCAGCAGGCCGAGGGGCTGCGCAGTGAATACGTCATTGCCGTAAAAGGGAAGGTGATTGCCCGTCAACCGGAGGCCATCAATCCCAATTTGGGCACCGGCGGGATTGAAGTTCAGGTGCTGGATCTGCAAATTTTAAACAAATCCAAGACCCCGCCTTTCATGCTGTCCGATGAGGTTGAGGTAGCGGAAGAGATCAGGCTGCGCCATCGTTTTCTTGACCTGCGGCGGCTGCGCATGCAACACAACCTGCGTTTTCGGCATGACGTCCTAAAAGCCGTGCGTGCTTACTTGGACGGCCAACAGTTTTTGGAAGTGGAAACGCCTTACTTATTGAAAAGCACGCCCGAGGGCGCGCGCGACTATATTGTGCCTTCACGCATCTATCCGGGCCACTGTTTCGCCCTGCCCCAATCGCCCCAGATGTTAAAACAAATTTTGATGGTGGCCGGCTGCGACCGTTATTATCAGATTGCCCGCTGTTTCCGCGATGAGGATTTGCGCGCCGACCGGCAGCCTGAATTTACCCAAATTGATATGGAGATGTCCTTTGTGGGTCTGGAGGAGCTGCTGACCACCACGGAAGGCATGATGGCGGCTGTTTTTTCCAGCCTGGGCCTGCCGGGCGCCGACCTGCCTTTGCCCAGAATCACCTATGCCGAAGCCATGGACCGTTTTGGCTCGGACAAACCGGACCAGCGTTTTGGCCTGGAATTAAAAACCATCACCGATCTGGCCGGCCAGGCTGATTTTAAAGTGTTTAAAGAAGTGGCTGATCAGGGCGGACTGGTGAAAGGCCTGCGCGTGCCCCAAGGCGCGGCTTTTTCAAGGGCCGAGATTGACAACCTCATTGCCCAGGCCCAGAAATGGGGCGCCAAGGGCATGGCTTGGTTTAAAGTGACCGAGCAAGGCTTGGAATCCAACCTGACCAAATATTTTACGGTTGATTTATTAAAACAACTTCAGGAACGGCTGGAAGGTCAGGCCGGGGATCTATTGGTGTTTATTGCCGACCGTCCGGGGGTGACCAATGACGTGCTGGGCCGCCTGCGCCTGCTGTTGGGGGAAAAGCTCAACCTTATTCCCGAAGGGGCCATGCATTTATCGTGGGTCGTGGATTTTCCTCTTTTTAAATACGACGACGTGCACCGTCGCTGGGCGCCGGAGCACCATCCCTTTACCGCGCCCCATCCCGACGATATGGACTTACTGGACAAGGAGCCGGGCAAGGCACGGTCCTTAAGTTTTGACTTGGTGCTCAACGGCTGTGAAATCGCTTCCGGCAGCATCCGTATCCATCGCAGTGATCTGCAGGCCGGGATTTTTAATATCATCGGCCTCTCACCGGAAGAAGCGTCGCAGAAATTCGGATTTTTACTGGAAGCCTTTGAATACGGCGCGCCGCCTCACGGCGGGCTGGCGGTCGGGCTGGACCGTCTGGTGATGCTTCTGCTGGGTGAAGAAACCATTCGTGACGTCATTGCTTTTCCCAAAACCCAAAAAGCCCAGGATTTAATGTCCGGCGCACCCACGCTGATTCAACCTGAACAGTTGCAGGAATTACACATTAAAGTTGTGGAATCAATGTGACGACGTTAAGGTAATGTATGCCGGCGGTATTCGTTTCCAGATCGGAATTTTTAGGGTAATACTTGACAAAAGCAAAGCTGTCATGATAATTTACAAAAACCAATACATTAACGGCCTGATACGACGACAGGGGAGACTGCAGCGTGTTTAAAAAGCGCATTGTTTTTTTAACAGTATTGATGGCCATCTTTTTAGTAAGTAGTAGTAGTTGGGCGGAAGAACGCGGTCCTATTGTGGCCAATAACATTCTTGGCGGTGCGGGCGCTGGCACCGTGGTGGGACTTTCTGCAGGTCTTTGGGCCTATGGCGAGGAACACCAGACCGACCCCAAAGTTCTCTTGACCAGCAGTGTTTATGGATTTTTAACCGGTGCCGTGGTGGGGACTGGTATAGGATTTTACGAAATCAGTACTGGAAGCCGGGGCACGGGATTCACCGTTTCCGATTATGTGATGGGTGGTACCGGTTTGGGCGCCTTGTTGGGAATGGTGGTGGCCATTATTCCTTTCACCGATGACGGTCAATGGGAGAATTTTACCATTGGTGCCGGCATCGGTGGTCTGGTAGGCGGCGCCTTTGGACTGGGCTTTGCCATCTTGGACATCAGTTCCAGGTCTGCGCAGGGAGATGTATTACTCTCCGGCCAGGTCGGAGTTTATCCTGAAGTAAAAGTACCACTAGATCATCCCACGGAAGAAACAACCAAGCATGGGGAACCGTTATTAAGTTGTCGGCTCGTTAAGTTAACGTTCTAGAGGGTTAGGCAATGCCGGCGGGTGGTTCCCAATAAAAACCACCCTATTTTGGAAGGAGGTGAATGAATGAAAATCCAAGTAACAATGAAAACAACGATGGCATTTATTTTGGTCTGCGGATTAATGGTAACGGTTGGTTGCGGCGGCAAGAAGGAAGTCGTACCGGAACCAACCCCCATGGCTTTTGTACCGGAACCAACGCCGGAACCGACTCCGGAAATGCAGCGCTATATGGTTGTCCCTGGAGACACTTTATGGGGCATTTCGGGCATGGCGGATATCTATGGCGATAATTTCCAGTGGCCATTGATTTTCAAAGCCAACCGCGATCAGATCGAAGATCCTGATATTATCCAAGTGGATCAAGATCTGGTGATTTCACGTGAGTTTACTCCTGAAGAAGTCGAAATGGCCATCGAGAACGCGAAAAAGACGCCACGTTATGTACCTCACACAAGACCGCGTCAACAACTGCCTGTCGAGTATTAATTGACGTGTATCAAGGGACCTCTGAAAAGAGGTCCCTTTTTTTAATTCACAGAACCGAGGTGTGACGCTTTACATTTCTATGAATGCACTTGTTGAACATTCCTCCCTTTCATCAGGCAGCCCAGCCAAGGCCCCTGCACTTTTTGCTTATTCCGGCATTTCAACCTGCTTTTCAAAGGCAAATACTCTCACGGCCACACCCCAAGCAAAGAAAATAACGGTTGTTACCAGCAATAAACAATATCGTTATGGCGGCACCAGTGCTCCTGTGGAATTTTTTGCGGACAGCCCATTTTCAAAAGCTCAAAGGATCATGTCATGGCTGTTCTAATAACCAACCAAGTTGACTATCCTGCTGTCAATCTGACAAGCATTAGAAAATTTATGCGTTGTTGTCTGAAAATGCTGAAAATGGAAGATGCCGAAGTGTCCCTTATGTTTACCGATGATGCCACCATTAGAGCCTTAAACCGGCAATACCGCCGGGAAGACAAGGCGACCGATATTCTTTCTTTCGGCATGCGCGAGCATTGCCATCCGGATGACCCCTTGCCGCCGCACAGGGCCATGTTGGGAGATTTGGTTGTTTCCATGGATCATATCCTCAAGCAGGCAAAGGACCGCGGCGTGCCCTGGGAGGAAGAGCTGATTTTTATTATCAGTCACGGCCTGCTTCATCTGATTGGTTACGATCATGATTCTTTACTTGAAAAAAAGCGGATGGAGACGCAACAAACCGTGCTTTTGAATGCCTGCCGCGCCGCCTCCGGGAAGCAAACACCCAAGCCGGTCACGAAAACACCAGGTTTGTCAAGGTGAGGAGCCATTGTGAATAATTTCATTGTGATGGATGGATTGGTTTTAATTTTCCTATTTTTCCTTTCAGGGCTGTTTTCCAGCAGTGAAACAGCGCTGATGGGATTAGGCCGTTCCCGGCTGGCACGGGCCATTGACCAGGGAGGGGCCAAAGCCAAAGCATTGGAAGTATGGCGTGATAATCCCAACCGGGTCCTCACGACAATCCTGATTCTGAACAATGCCATCAACATTACGGCCACCACGGTGGCCACCTTCTTCGCATTTCATTTGGCGGAAAGCCTGCATTTTAACCGGGCACAAATGGGGGCGCTGGTGGCGGCCATGGTGACCCTCATTATCATCGTGTTCGGGGAAGTCACCCCCAAGATTTTAGCCATCCACAAATCAGAAGGCATCGTCCTGGCCTTGATCCAGCCACTGGTTTTTTTGGAAAAAGTGTTGCGTCCCTTAAGCCGGGTGCTGGTGGCTGTTTCCAATCTGCTCTTGAAACCTTTTGGCTTGCAAGCCAAAGGCGCGGTTCCCATGATCACGGAAGAGGAAATTCATGCGTTGATCCAAATCGGCGCCGATGAAGGCATCATTGAAGATCAGGAGCATCAGATGATCCACGGGGTTATCCAACTGGGGGAAACTCAGGTGCGGGAAGTCATGGTGCCGCGAACGGAAATGGAATGTATTGATGCCAGGGACAACATGGAAAAGATCATTAACCTCATTATCCAAACCGGCTATTCGCGCATGCCCGTGTACCGTGAAAGCGTGGATAATATTATTGGAGTGATTTATACCAAGGATATTATTTCCATTCTTCAGAACCGGGAGTTGATTGTTTTGGAAGATATCTTGCGCCAGCCTTATTTTGTGCCGGAAACGAAAAAAATCGACGAGCTGCTCCATGAATTCCAACGGGGTAAACTGCACATGGCGATTATAGTGGATGAATACGGCGGAACCTCGGGACTGGTGACACTGGAAGATTTGATCGAAGAAATCGTTGGCGAGATCAGGGATGAATATGATATTGAGGAAAAACGCATTGACCAGGTGGGCCCCATGATCTGGATTGTGGATGCCCAGACAGATGTCAAGGAAATCAACGATGCCTTGGAAACGGCCATCCCGGACATGAAGGATTTAAACACTATTGGCGGTTATCTCATCCACTTGCTGGGACATCTGCCCAGCAAGGGAGAAGAGGTGATTGACGGTGATCTGACTTTTACCGTGCTGGCCGCAAGTTCGAGAAAAGTGGATCGCATCCAGATCCAGCGGTTAAAGGAACCTGAGCAGGATAGAAACACTTGAAAAAAATTTAATAAGGCTTTATACGCGGCATAATAGTCGTGCCCCATTCCGGATGGGCTCCATACCGGGCAACCTTGGCAAGGGTTCTTCAGCAGCTTGCTAATTAGTTTCTGTTGCGGAAGCGGGTTGTGATCTTACCTCGGGCGGTCGTCGGCTTGCAGAGCAAACCGCCTCGGAGAAAAAAACGCTCGCTGTGTAGCGTCCCTTTCATCATAATATCGAT
>CAYVTN010000190.1:0-6269 GCA_964454395.1 uncultured bacterium
TTTAACAAGGAGGTGATTTTGCGCTTTAAATCCTCGATGCCTTCATGCATTTCCAGCCCGATGGCAGCCAAATCCTGCTGATCCCCCACCACCATTTTTGCGGTCTTCACCAATTCTCTGGCCAAACCGCCATGAGTTGTCACCACAATCTGGATCACGGCCATGCACCTCATTCAGGATTGGTTTAAAATTGACATAATCATGGCCTTTTGTAAAGCAGGAATTAAATTACCCTGGGCTAAATCGGCAAAGCCGGAATAAAAACATAGGACGTGTGCAGGGAACAGCCGCGACTGTTCCCTGCACAGTATCTACCCCAACCGGGTGGAGATATTGTTATGATCGGGACGCCTTCAGCTGCGCAAAAACGTAGATGTTGGAAACACAGAATCTAAATGACAATTAATTTAAGGATGACCCGTGCCAGGCGCCTGGGATCATGACGAAAATAATCCTGGCTGACGGCCAGACGGGATTTAATAAGCGTGATATTCCATTCGTCAAATTTAGTCAAATCATCGGGCTTAACCATGATGGGGTGGGCATGCATTTTTTCATAGCGCTGCAGCAGATCGGAACCGGGCAGTTCGCTATTGACGATCACATAATGGATAAGGTCCTCCCGGGTGTGCCGGCGGATAACGCCCACATGATCAGCCGCGCCCATGTTGTCGGTCTCGCCCGGCTGGGTCATCACATTACATACATATATTTTTACCGCCCGGGCAGCGGCAATTTCATCAGCAATGCCATCCACCAATAAATTAGGGAGGATACTGGTGTAAAGGCTTCCCGGTCCGATTACAATGGCATCAGCTTCGGCTATGGCTTCCCTGGTCTCGGGCGCAGGCTTCACATGAGCCGGCACCAAACGCAGGCGGTCAATGGGCTGGCTGACTTTGCCAATGGTGGATTCTCCGGTAACAATAGTGCCGTTTTGTAATTCAGCTTCCAATCCCACCGGATCTACGGTGACCGGCAGCACCCGTCCACTGACCGCCAAGACCTGGCTGGCCGCTTTTACCCCAGCGGCAAAGTCCCCGGTAATCTCCCCCAGCGCGGTGATAAACAGATTGCCAAACGAGTGTCCTTCAATTCCGCCGCCCTGGCCTTTGAAACGGTGCTGGAACAATTGATTCATCAAAGGGCCGGTCTCGGCCAGCGCAATCAAACAATTGCGCAAGTCGCCGGGAGGCAGAACCTGATATTCGCGGCGCAGGCGACCCGAGCTGCCGCCGTCATCGGCCATGGTCACAATGGCGGAAATATTGGAAGTGTATTGTTTTAGTCCCGCCAGCAGTGCCGGCAGACCGGTCCCGCCGCCAATGGCCACAATCTTCGGCCCCCGCTTCAAACGCAAGCGTTTCAGGGCCATGGAAGGGTAGTCCTTCTCCCGGGCCGGCATGACCACCGTTAAAACCGAGTATAGCCCCCGCCTGATAGCCAGGATCGCGCCGGCAATACCAGCCGCGAACAAGACAAAATCAATGGCCCGTAAACTCTGGATTTTTTTTGCCAAAGGCCGGACATCGATGATGTTAACTTCAAAGTTGCTGAAGGTTTGTCCCATCATGCCCGACAGCCCCACGCCGAACACGATGGCCGACAGCAGCAGCAGCACCAGCCAGCGTTTTAGTCTGACACCGGGGTAAAACCAGCGCCAACCCATGCGGTTGTCCCAACGCTTCTGCTGCGATGCGGAAGAAAGTTTTCTATTCATGGCATTCCTTATTTTTCATGCTTGGCGTTGTTTTGACCCCGCCGGAAGGGTGCCGGGCTTAGCGTTCATCGTTTTGCATCCAGGAAATCAAGGTCTTGTTAAATTCCTTGGCCGTGTGGTAGCCGCTCTTTTTCAGGCGTTGATTCATGGCCGCCACTTCGATGATAATGGAAAGGTTGCGGCCCGGCCGCACGGGGATAATGATGCGGGGCAGGTCAATGTCCAGAATGGAATAGGTTAATTCATCCAGGCCCAAACGGTCGTATTCCTTGGTTTCATCCCATTCCTCAATGGTAGTCACCAATTCCACCCGTTTGCGGTCACGGATCGCGCCGATTCCGAATAAATTCTTGATATTGATAATGCCCAGGCCGCGTATTTCCATATGATGACGGATCAGCTCCGGCCCGGAGCCCATAAGAATGCGTTCGGCCGTGCGTTTAATATCCACCAAATCGTCGGCCACCAGACGGTGCCCCCTCTCCACCAGATCGAGGGCGCACTCGCTTTTACCAATGCCGCTTTTTCCCAGAATCAGCACACCAATGCCGTATACATCCACCAAGGTGCCATGCAGGGAGGTTTCCGGCGCCAGTTTGTCTTCCAGATAAATGGTTAAATCAGCGATTAATTTGGTGGTGGGCATCAGGGATTTAAAGATGGGCACATCTTTGCCTTCACTGGCTTGCAGCAACTCTTCCGGCGGCTCCATGCCTTGGGTAATGATGAAACAGCACACTTCCCATTGCAGCAGTTTATCAAAGATGGCTCTGGTTTGCTGACTGCCAAGGCCTTTTAAAAAAGAAAGTTCGGTCCGCCCTAAAACCTGAATGCGTTCAAAAGCAAAATAATCAAAATAACCGGCCAAGGCCAATCCCGGCCGGTTAATATCGGGTACCGTTATTTTCCGGGTCAATCCTTCCCGGCCGGCCACCAGTTCCAGAGACAGCTTCTTTTTCTCTTCCAGATAGAATTCTTCGACCAGTAAATTAATCATAGGTTAACACGGATACAGATTTCTGGAAGAGGGGGCCTGCCGAAAAAGGCTATGGGGAATGAAGATCCAATTAGCAGTCATGGCTGTTGCCCTACCCTCTCCTTCCAGCATGAATTTGTCCATTACAATACCAAGCCGGCAAAGCCGGAAGCAAACACTTGCAAGGTCTTGCAGTTTGCTGTCTTTGGCGTGAGCAGGGGCGTACGTGTATACCCTTAATTCGGTCATCAATGACAATCCTGCCGCCGCAACCCCTAACGTCCGGCTGCCATTTAGGGCAGCCGTGTTTGCCGATCGCTGATGGTCAATGCGTGGCTTTTTCTTCTTCCTGGATAATTTTCACCACTTCTTCGGTGGTCTGGGCAGTGATTAATTTTTTGCGGATATACTTGTCTTTCAGCAAACCCGAGATGCGGGCCAATGCTTTCAGATGGGCGCCGGCTGTGCCCTCCGGGGCGACCAACAGGAAAAAAATATACACCGGCTCGCCGTCGAGGGCTTCAAAGGACACGCCTGCCTTGGATAAACCAAACGCTGCCGTTAACTCCTTAACACTGTCCGATTTGCCGTGGGGAATAGCGATGCCCTGACCTATGCCTGTACTGCCCAATTCTTCCCGTTCCAGAAGAATCTGGACCATTTTCTTTTTATCGGTGACATGACCGCCCGCGACCAATAAATCCACCAGCTCTTCAATCACTTCTTTTTTGTTTTTTGCCTTCAGGTCCACTTCGATGTTTTTTTCCGATAAAAAATCCATAATTCGCATTAACTGCAGCCTCCTCTTGCGATACTAACCAACATCCTATTCTTTGATGGTTAATTTTATCTTATTGTTCTTTTCCTTACTCAACACCGCCAATTGCCCGCTTTCCGCTTCTTCAAAAACCAGAAACGGTTTGCGGCTGTTTTGCAGCTGCAACAGCGCTTCCTCGGTGGACATGGGTTTACCCGTAAAATAATCCACCACCAGCGCCGAGCCGGGGGCTTCTTTGGAGCCGGGAACAGCCGCAGTCAAATTTCTTTTTTCGCGACTGCGGCTGGCGGCATCCTTGTTAATCAGTTTTTCATGCTGTTTGGTGAGCTGGCGGCTTATTTTTTCAGCCAGGAGATCGATGGATTGGTACATATCTTTGGTCGTGGTTTTTCCATTGATACTGTAATGTTTGTCCTGGGAGGTGACTTCAGCAGTATGGCGATAGCCTTCCACTGCCAAAATAACGTGAACCACGGTTCCGCCCTTTAAAAAGGTGTTCCACTTTTCAAAACGTTTGCGAATATAACTCCGGTGTGCCCGGGTAATCTCGATGTTACGTCCCGTAATGGTTATTTTCAAGGAACGGCCTCCTGATTAAATTGAAATGGTAACCGCCGATAGCTGCCCTTCAGGGCGGGTTAATGGACCCGGTCGAGTATAGGACTTCCGCCGGTCCTATGCAAGTGTAAATTCGTCTGCCGGCATTTTTTTATGCCAGTACTTTTCTCCGGCCCGCAGGGGGGAGATTCATCTCTTCCCTGTATTTTGCCACTGTGCGCCGCTTAATATCAAATCCTTTTTTAATCAGCAATTCCATCAGCTTCTGATCACTGAGAGGCTTCTTTTTGTCCTCTTCGGCAATCAATTCCTGCAATGCTGCTTTGACACTGGTAGAGGAAATCTGGCCTCCGTCCGCTGTCCCAATATGGCTGCTGAAAAAATATTTCAGCTCAAACAGGCCCCGGGGAGTCTGCACATACTTGCCATTGGTTACCCGTGAAACCGTGGACTCATGCTTGCCGATTTCCTCGGCCACTTCCTTCAGCCGCAGGGGTTTAAGGTAGTCGATGCCTTTGTCAAAAAAATCTTGCTGGAACTTGATAATGGCTTCGATGACCCGGTAATAGGTTTTGCGCCGTTTTTCAATGCTCTCGATGAGGTTTTTAGCCTGGCTGCGTTTTTCCCTTAAAAACTGTTTTTCCTGATCGCTCAGCTGGCTCTCACGGTTTTTTAAGAGCCGCTGGTATTTGCGGCTGATGCCCAGCATGGGAAAAGAATCGTCATTAATAATTATAACATATTGATCGTCATGCTTCTCGATGACGGCGTCAGGCACCACGTATTGCACCGCAGGATTGGCAAACCGCCGACCCGGATAGGGATCAAGACTGGCAATGAGTTTATCCGCCTGAATGACCTCTTCCCGGCCGACTTTTTCCAATTTGGCGATTTGGTCGAGCTGGCGTTTTTCCACCAGGTTAAAATGACGGCCGACCATTTTTTCCGCCAAAGCGTTGCGGCCGGGCAAATTTTGCAGCTGGATGAGCAGGCATTCCACCACATTCCTGGCGGCAATCCCCACGGGATCCATGGTTTGAATCAGGGCCAGCACATGGTCCACATCTTCCAGAGAGGCATGGGCCTGCTGGGCAATCTCTTCCAGGGGCAAGGTTAAAAAGCCATGGTCATTTAAATTGCCGATGATGACTTCACCAATAGCGTATTCCTCGTCCGTCACATCGGTCATGGTCAATTGCCAAAGCAAATTGTCTTCCAAAGTGGGTTGATAAGCGATTTGCGGCTGGCGGTATTCAGTATATTGTTCCCGGTCAAAGCGGGGCAGGATATAGTCATCGTCAGGAAAAAACATTTCCCACTCTTCTTTGGCCACACCCTCGGCGCTTAACCCCGTGTCGTCGATGGTCACATCCGCCGTGGCCTCATTTTCTGTCGTGGCTGCCGGCGCCGGTTCTTCCGTGGCAGGATGAAGGTCCGTTTGCTCCTGGTCCTCCCTTTCCACCAGCATGGGATTGGTGGCCAACTCTTCCTGGATTTTATTGGAAAGTTCCACCGTGTTGAGCTGAAGAATCTGCAGGGCCTGCATCAACTGCTGGGTCATGGTGACCGTGATATCGGTTTTGATTTTGGTTTCTAATTTCGGGGACATAAATGCCGCTTTCCCTTGGAATGAGGCTGCCGGCCGAACAAGCAAACTCCGGGCCAAGATTAAATTATAAGAGCCTGGATTTTGTTTGTCAAGCTGCGGGGCAGCGGCAAAACGCCCCTATTTCATTTCTCCTTATCATACTTCATCATTTCTCTCACGCTCTTTTATAAAACCCTCGGTTGCCTTTCGGCTCACTCCCAAGTAAAACGCAATAAAACATGCCTGAATTTTATTTTGCCGTTTATTTTTTTGCAATTGTTCAATCATGCGGACTACACATAAAAGGGAAACAAGCTTTTTTCGGAACGAGGTCAAACTGGAGGCAAGCTGAACAATAACCTTACCTTAATTTGCGTCAATACCCCTGACTCAGCCGTTCGGCAAACCACAAGGGCAAGCCGGCTGCCCGGATTTTACGCTGTGCCCGCTTGACCGCATAAGGCGCGGCATGAAAAGAAATGGCGCCCTGGTCTTGATCCCAAACAATCCATTGCGCCCTGGGATCACCATTACGGGGCTGGCCAATGCTGCCTACATTAATGATGTATCTTTTATGAAGGGATAAGGATACCGGGTTGGTCAGGGCATGCCACTGCGGAGCATGCCCGGGGGAGAGTTCAATAACCGC
>CAYVTN010000191.1:0-6235 GCA_964454395.1 uncultured bacterium
TGAGCCTGAACGATATGTTTGACAATGGCCAGCCCCAGGCCGGTCCCGCCCACATGCCGGCTTCTGGACTTGTCAATGCGGTAGAAACGCTCAAATAACCGGGGCAGGTCTTCTTCTTTGATGCCCACACCAAAATCCCGTACTTCAATAATGATCCCCTGCCGGTCTTCCCGTCCGGCAAGGGTGATAGGTTGTACGCTCTGGCTGTATTTGACGGCATTGTCCACCAGATTAATGACGGCCTGTTCTATCAAATGGGAATTGGCCGTCAGCATGATGTCCGGATCACACTCAAGGCCGAGGGTCATTTTCCTTGACTTGGCCGTAGGCAGGCACTGGGTCATGGAGGTGTCCAGCAGGTTGCGCAAGGCCACGGTTTCCATGGGCAGATCGCCGGCTTCGGCCTGTTCAATCCGTGAAAGGTTAAGCAAATTCTCCACAATGGAATGAAGACGCATGCTGTTGTCCAGTATCTTTTTAAGAAAGCGCATGGCGTCATGACGCTGATTGATGGCCCCGTCCAGTAAAGTTTCCACAAACCCCTGGATCAGGGTGATTGGAGTCTTGAGCTCATGGGAGACATTGGCCACAAATTCGCGGCGTATCTTTTCAAGGTGCTTTTGTTCCGTCATGTCATTGAGCACCAGCAGGGCGCCGTTGATCTGCCCGCTCTCGTCTTTCAAGGGGGCACCCGAGGTATGCATGATACGCTCCCCTTTTTCGTAAAAAACCACTTCGCCTTCCAGGGGGCGTCCTTCCTCAAGGACTTGAAGCAGAAACTGATAAAGATCGGGTTTACGGACACATTCTTGAAAAGTTTTTTCTTTGGTTTTTTCGCGGTCCAATTGAAAGAGGGCCAACGCCGAGTCATTGATTTCCAGCAGTTTCAAGTTCTTGTCCACGGCAATCACGCCTTCTTTCATGGCGCCCAACACAGCTTGCTGTTCCTGTTGCTGCCGGCTCATGGTGCGTAGTCGTTCTTCCAGTTGGGCTGCCATGTGGTTAAGGCTTTCGGCCAGTTTCCCCATTTCTTCCGTGTCGGGCACCGGATAGCTGGCGGAAAAATCACCGGCCGCAAAACGCTGCGCCACGGCCTTCATGGCTTCCAGGGGCCGGGTAATTCTGGCGGCCATGAGCCAACTGAAAACCGCCGCCACCAGGACGATCACCAGGGCCCAAGGCAGCAATTGCCGGTAAGTTTGGCTGATGGTTTGATCAATGGGGGTCAGCGGTACTGCGGCCCGGATAAAGTAGGGTTTAAGACCTTCCTGCTTGACGGCCACGTAAAGCATGGGCTTTTGCAGCGTGGCGCTCTGCCGCCAATCCATACCCTTGCCGGTTGCCCGGGCGGCGGCAATTTCCGGACGCCGGCCGTGGTTGTCCATACCGCCGGCTTCATGGTCGGAATCGGCCAATACCCGGCCGCCGCCGTCAATGATGGTAAAACGGGTATGGCTGGCCAAGCCCAGGGTATGCACCAAATGCGTGAGTTGGTTCCTTTGGTTTTTCCCGACCAGGGTATCCACCTGGGTGCTGATCAGACGTATGCGGGCTTCCAACCCAAGGGCCGTTTGATCATAAGCATAGGTTTTAAAAATGGAGAACACCAGCCACCCCACGGCTACCAGGGCCATGAGCACTATGGCAAGATAGGAGGGGAACAACTGGCGGATGAGGGATTTGCGCTTGTTCATGCCTACTCCTTGAAACGGTACCCTACCCCGCGCACGGTTTCGATATAGGCACCGGCCCCTTTCAGTTTTTTTCTCAAGCCCACGATCTGCACGTCCACGGACCGTTCGGTAACCGGATAGTCATCCCCCCGCACGCCGTCAACAATCTGATAGCGGGTGAATACCCAGCCGGGCCGTGAGGCCAGGAATTGCAATAATTTGAATTCCGTCAACGTCAAAGGCAATAACTGATTCTTATATTTAACTTCATGACGCCCGGTATGAATGGACAACTCATGAAGTTTAAGGGTTTCGTCAGTCCTGGGCTTGGCCTCACTCTCCCGCCGCCGCAGCACGGCCCGGATGCGCGCCACCACCACCTTGGGGCTGAACGGTTTGGTAATATAATCTTCCGCCCCCAGCTCCAGTCCGGCCACCACGTCCGACTCTTCCCCTTTGGCGGTGAGCATAATAATGGGAATCAGCTCGGTTTTAGCTTCCCGTTTCAGCTTTTTACATACCTCCAGGCCGTCAATTCCCGGGAGCATGATGTCCAGCAAAATAAGCTCCGGTGATTTAGCCCCTGCGGCTTTAAGGCCAGCCTCTCCGGTAAGGGCGCGCACCACCTGGTAGCCTTCTTTTTTAAGATTGTATTCCAGCAGCTCACCTATATCTTCATCATCTTCAATGACCAGTATTTTCTCTCTGCTCATGGTACGTCCTCCATCTTCCATAGCCTTAATGGTCAGACATTACAACAAAATTTTGTTAGGATAATGTTAATATACCATTATTTCCACAGGCACTGTTGACGCCGCATCCATTCAAAACTCCGTGCATAGATCCCGGGACAGTTGCTTTCTCTGGGGCCGGCTACATTTAAGCGATGAATATGGTGCTGTTCCAGCCAGGCCTTCACTGTTTCGGTCTTGGGAGGATAGTCAAGATCGACAATCAGCAAGGGCCGATGCAGTTTTTGTGCAATGGCTGTGGTCAGGGCAGTACCTCCCTTGAGCAGACCGGTTTTTAAGATGAGCGTCCCGTCGCTGTCGCGCACATTCCAACGTGTACGCTGCTGATAATCCCGGGCCGGGGTCTCCTCCAAAGGATAGCAGCCGGGAATTTTTCCGTCCTCCGCCAGCCGCCCTTTGGGGCACCATCCGCCACAGGCTACCTTGAGTTTGAGGGCCACATCCAAAGCAGCGCGGTCCACCCCGCTTTGCCCGCCGCTAATGATACAAAAGGTCATGCCAGCCTCCCTTTAACTATGTCCTTTATCAACAATAGTCAAAGGAAAATCAAGCTTGTTTTTGGGATTAAATTCCGAATCGGCAAGAGATGTTGCAGGGAACGGTCGCGACCGTTCCCTGCAATGCGGTTTTGCGGTTGCTTGTGCCCGGGGGCAAGCATGAGACAAATCGTTTTTTCCGGCTTGTCCGGGTTAGGCTTGATCAGGGGCGGTTTCCGTAACCGGCAACTCGTCCAGAATAATGGATAGGTAGCCCGAACCATAATTTGGCAACTTTACTTCCAAATCAAGCCGGGCGGCGGGACTCTGGGCTAACGTGGTGACTGACTCAGGCAGGGATTCCTGTGAAGACTGAACAGCTTTTAATTTCAAGTTCGGCAAATACTTGTTGTTCAAAAAGTGACCGATGGCGGTCATCAGGTCGTTGATATTGACCTTAATGTCGTCGGTCACTTGGCGGGCTTTGATATTTTTATTGGCCACATCGGCCGGGATCATGCTCAGAGCCGCCCCAAGGCGGTTGGCTGCCTGCACATCACACAAGCATAGGCCGGCCACCTTGGCCTCATCATTTTCATAAGTGGCCACCAGCACCGGATCACCCGGCGCCGGAAGCTGCAAGGCTTTTCCCGGCGCAATACCGGTTTCCATTTCGAGCAAATTGCCGATCATCTGGCTTAATTTTTCCGGATCCGGTAAGTGTTCTGCCAACATCATGGTCTCCTTTGACGCTCTGTTGTCAAGCATAGTATCGGCAGAAGGATTTGGCCTATTAACTCAACTTTGGCAGCTGAAGGCGTCCCTTTCATCTAATATCCATACCATACAGGTTGGGACAAATTTACCAA
Organism: uncultured bacterium; assembly: GCA_964454395.1. GTDB lineage: Bacteria > Oederibacteriota > JAAXVQ01 > JAAXVQ01 > JAUVAV01 > CAVQBK01. The sequence goes on from CAYVTN010000191.1 coordinate 3,771, forward strand.
CGCTGAGTATTAATATTATTTACGATTTGGCCGTCTCAAGTGATAGGATCAGACAATGGGTGCAAAGGGGTGGGTTTGGCGAAAATCGGGCACATAATTGCCGCTGCTCTCCAGCGCCTGCACCCATCCATTTTCAAGACCAAGCTCTTCCATGGCCTTCAGCACGTCCTCGTATTCCCACGCCCGAAGCTTGCGCCCCAGATATTCATGACCAAAGACAGCCGGCGTAGGCCCATATTGGGCCATTAGAGAAACATGCAGTTGGGGAGACAGGGAGCGCGCAATGAAACGCAAACAGGCCTTACTGTTCTTCACCGCGCCGGGCAGCACCAGATGGCGGATAATCAGCCCGGAACGGATAACCCCCTTTTCATCCAGAACCAAAGCCGTGCCTTTTTGCGCGGTCATTTCTTTCAAGGCGGCCCGGACAACCTTGGGGTAATCAGCAGCCTGACTGTAGGCTTGGGCCAGGTGCGGATCGTTGTATTTAAAGTCAGGCAGATAGACATCCACATAGGGTGCCACGGTTTGGAGCATGGCCACGTCATCATAGCCGTTGCTGTTCATCACCGTCACCACGTCCGGTTGGCGCTGGCGCAAGGCTTGAATGACGGCCACCATCGACGGCCAAACATGGGAGGGCGACACAAACCCCACCACCCGCCGTTCGGCGGTTAATTGCCTTTCAATGACGCGGACCGTTTCCTCCAGGGTGAGGCAATAGTCCACTTCCGGCACGGGATCATGACTAATTTGATAATTTTGGCAATAGCTGCAACGCAGGTTGCAATGGGTGAAAAACACATTGACCATGCCTTCCGGGCCAAATACCGGTTCTTCTCCATGATGCACGCAGATGGCGCCCACGTGAATCCGGTCATCGCAGTGACAGAAACCAAGCTGGCGCTGATGGCGTGCCGCCCCGCATTGGCGGGGACATAATTGACAATGATGATAAAGGTCCTGCATCAATTCCGTTTTTCCTTAAAATATTGTATCAGAAAATCAAACGTTTTCAGCGTAGCCGAAGGCGTCCCTTTCATATAATATCCGTTCCGGTCGGGGCTGTTAACTTTTATGGCAGAGGCTCAAAATTTCGAGTCCCTACCCTATAAGACTTTGGGGGATTACTTTACAAAAGAGCAAAACATTCACCACCAAGGCCCCAAGGTCTCAAAGGAACACAAAGTAGACCCTTTTCGTAATTTTCTCTTTATCCTTTTTTGTGACCTTGGTGCCTTGGTGGTGAATCATTTTTATTCCGGCTCTGCAAGGTACGCTTGGATTAAACGGAACATTATTAACGGACTTTAAGCGGCGAGTCAGGAGTCCCAAAGCATCAAGGTTTCTTCCAATTTATCCATCACCGTGGAATGCAACTGGTCCAATTGACCCGGTTTCATGGCCAGGGCATAATAATTATCCTGAAGCAAGGGCAAACGTTGCTTCGTGATATCCCCTTCCACATTGGCCACCACGTTGGCCATCTGCACGGCTTGAATTAAAAGGTCCTGGCAGGGATTGGGATCATGATGCATTTCAATGGCGGCAATCAATTCGTCGGGAAATTTCCAGTACCAGGCTATTTCGCCGCCCACGATGGCGTGGTTGGTTCCGAGGACGCCCCACTCGGCCTCCACGGCATTCTCTCCGGCTTCGATAAACTGCCATAATTCTTTTATCACTTCGGGCCGCAGGTGACGAAACAGAAGTAATTTGCCAATATCATGAATCAAGGCCGCCGTGAACGTAATGGGCGGAATTTCCTTGTTGGTAAATAGCTGCAGTTGCTCCGTCACCAGTGCGGTGGTAACGCTATGCTGCCAGAGCTTTTTCTCCACGCCCGGGTAAGGCATGGATTGCGTTTTCATCGTTTCGGCCAGGCGATAACCCACAGCCAGTTTGAGCAACTGGGCCGTGCCCAGACGCACCACGGATTCCCTGATGGTCTTAATATGCTCCTGTACTCCGCTCCAAGCTGAATTGGCCCACCGCAACACATTGCTGGTTAAAGCTTCGTCGAATTCAATAACCCGGCAGATCTCCCGTATATTCACCTCGGGATTGGCAATTAAATGCAACAGTTTGGCTACCGAGTTGGGCATGGGAGAGAGTTTTTGAATTTCCGCGGGATCAATGACAAATCTCATCGCACACCGCCTGCATAGGATCTTTTTTCAGGGGCCGACGATTTGGGATTACGCCATGAATTGTATCGTTTCTCAAGCCGCACCAATAAGACCCTTGATTTTTTCCAAAAGCTCTTCGGGATCAAAAGGCTTGATAATGTAATCATCCCCTCCGATGGAAAAGCCTTGCTGGGCATCTCCCGGGTTGCCACGGGCGGTTAAAAAAACAATTTTAATCCCCTTGGTATGGGACTTTTTTTTCACTTCCATGCATACCTCGTAACCATTCATGCCGGGCATCATGATGTCCAGGACCATCAGATCCGGTTTGTCTTG
>CAYVTN010000192.1:0-5171 GCA_964454395.1 uncultured bacterium
CAGAAAATGCTCGCCCCGGAACATCTGAACTAAAAGCAGAATAACCGCCAGACCCAGGCTCAAATAAATCAGGTAATCGCCGATTTGCAATACTGCTTTCTGAAAATGAGAGACGGTCTTGGCTTCCGAAATCATCTCTGCGGTTTGGCCAAAATAAGTATCTTTGCCGGTGGCGGTGACCACGGCTACCATTTCGCCCTGTTTGACGACAGAACCGCTGTAGGCCATATCTTCCGGTTTTTTTTCCACCGGCAACGATTCCCCGGTCAAGGCCGACTGATCAATGTTCAAATAATCGCCCTCCGCCAACTTAACATCAGCCGGTACCACATCACCTAAACGCAAACGCACCACATCGCCGGGCACCAGCTCGTCGGCATCGATCTGCGACCATTCTTCATCCCGCTTCACCCTGGCCTTGAGCGCCAATTGCTTCTTCAGGGAATCCACGGCATTGGCAGCCTGATGTTCCTGCCAGAACCCTACGACTGCATTAAAAACCAGCAAGACGCCGATGATAATAAAGTCATCCCATTGCCGTACCACCGCCGAGAGAATGGCCGCTACTTCAATCATCCAGGGAATGGGTCCCCAAAAATAGCTGAGAAATTCCAAAAGGGTATTCTTTTTTTTCTCAATAATCGAATTGGGGCCATAAGTGTCCAACCGCTTGCGTGCATCCTCAGTACTCAACCCCTTTTTGCTGGTCTCTAAAACTTTAAGAACCTCTTCCAGTGATTTGTTTTTGGCTTCCTTGCTGTCCATAAGCGCCTCCCCTTTCCCGACTTAAGATACAACGGCCATCCGTTGGTCCATATGCTTGATGGCGTTCAAAATCCCTTTTTTCATTTCTTCCAATTCGCTGTCCGTGGAAGCTTCCATATTCAGCCGTAGCACTGACTCTGTGTTGGAAGCCCGCAGATTGAACCACCACGAACTAAAGGTGACCGTTAAGCCGTCAAGCAAGTCTGTTTTTTCCTTTTGATAATGTTCTTCGAACAGTTTAAAGACACGCTGCTTATCGGTAACTTTGATATTGATCTCGCCGCTCTTAAAATATTTCTGCAACGGTTTGATCAGCTGGGAAACCGGTTGCCTTTTCAAAGCCAACAAGTTGAGCATTTGGATCATGGCAAAAACCGCATTGTCCGTAAATCCAGTGGTTCTGAAATAATAATGACCTGACAATTCTCCTGCGAAAAGAGCGTTGGTCTCCCGCATGCGTGCTTTGATAAAAGAATGCCCCACCCTACACCGTTCCGCATGTCCGCCGGCTTGGCTAATGGTTTCCGGTACCGTATGGGAAGAACGCAAATCATAGAGAATAGTAGCGCCCGGTTCCTGGGAAAGCAGGGATTGGGCAATCAAAGCGGTGACCAAGTCCTCCGGTATACGCCGGCCTTGTTCGTCCACAAATCCGCAGCGGTCCGCATCCCCGTCAAAAGCCACCCCCAGATCAGCTTTTTCTTTAACCACTCTGGCTTGCAAATCTTCGGTGTTGGCTTCAATAAGGGGATTGGCCACATGATGGGGGAAATGGCCATCGGGATGCATATACATAGCGGTTAAACGCCAGGCCGGCACCTTTTTAAAGAGCGCTGCAATTTCATCGCCCGCCATGCCATTGCCCGCATCCACCACAATATGCAGTGGTACAGGCTGATGGACAAAGGTGGCCAGGTCCTCAACATAACGGTTCGAAGGTTTTTCTTTGACCAAGTTGCCCATCTTGGCAGGTTCAGCTGCAGGCGTATCGGCTTGCACCAGGCGTTCAATCTCCGGTAAGCCATGATCTCCGCTCAACGGAATGGCATTCTCCCGGCATAATTTAAAGCCATTGATGGCAGCCGGCAGATGGGAAGCCGTGACCATGGCCCCGCCGTCAAAATGGCCTTCACCAATGACATGATAAAGCCGGGGCGTCGTGACCATGCCGATATCCGTCACCTCTGCCCCGGCCTGGAGCGCCCCTTCGATAAAGGCACGAGCCAACCCCGGCGACGACAGCCGCATGTCCCGGCCCACCACGATGGTTCTGGCCTTCAAATATCGTACATAGGCGCCGCCGATTTTTCGGGCCAGACCCTCATTGAGTTCTTCGGGATAAGCACCCCTGATATCATAGGCTCTGAAAATGTTGCTCATACCGATTACCTCCCTTACGCCACGGTAACTTCTTTTTCCAAAAAAACATCCTGAATGGTGTGGAGCAATTCCACCCCCTCATCCATGGGACGCTGAAAAGCTTTCCTTCCCGAAATCAGACCCATACCCCCGGCACGTTTGTTAATCACCGCGGTTTTCACTGCTTGTTGCAGATCATTGGACCCGGAAGCGCCGCCTGAATTAATTAAGCCGGCCCGGCCCATGTAACAATTGGCCACTTGGTAACGGGTAAGGTCAATGGGATGGTCAGAGGTTAAATGATCATAAACGAGCGGACTGGTTTTGCCAAACCCAATAGCTGTAAAGCCGCCATTGGTGGTAGGCTGTTTTTGTTTGATAATATCGGCTTCAATGGTTACGCCCAAATGGTTGGCCTGGCCCGTCAGATCAGCGGCTGTACTGTAGTCCACTTTGTTTTTAGTAAAACTTTCATTGCGCAGATAACACCACAACACGGTGAACATCCCCAATTGATGGGCTGCTTCAAAGGCCTGGCTTATTTCTTCCAGCTGACGCCGCGACTCCGTGGAGCCAAAATAGATGGTGGCCCCTATGCCCACGGCACCCATGTCAAAGGCCTGATCCACGGAAGCGAACAGCCGTTGGTCATAGGAATTGGGATAACTGAGCAGTTCATTATGGTTAATTTTGAGAATAAAAGGAATTTTATGGGCATAACGGCGGGAAAGTGCGCCCAGAACGCCTAAAGTCGACGCCACGGCATTGCAGCCGCCTTCAATGGCCAGTTTGATGATATTTTCCGGATCAAAATAAATCGGATTAGGCGCAAAGGCCGAACCTGCAGAATGCTCAATACCCTGGTCCACCGGTAAAATGGAGAGATAGCCTGTGCCGGCAAGCCGGCCGTGATTGAACACACTGCTCAAATTGCGCAGTACGGCCACAGGACGGTCCGAAACCTGCCAAACGTCATCAATATAATTTGGTCCCGGTAAATGAAGCTGCTCTTTGCCAATTCCTTTGCATTGATGTTCCAGAAGGTCCCGGGCTTCCTGCCCCAACAGAGCGACAATTTTATCATTCATCTTCTTCCTCCTTTCCTTACGCTGAGCTTGAGTTTTTTAATCATGGTCACTTTTAAACCGGATCATGGTCTTCGGAGCGCATATGATTAATTGACACCAATTGGCGATGCTTTTGCCGTGATCGTGTCAACCTGTTCATCAGGCTGACTGCTCAAATGGACTGATCTGTGCAACTTCACTGCAAAGCTTAAACATAAGGAGGGAGACGAAGGGTATCGCCATCAAGGAAGAACAATTTGGGAGACAATCAACAGCATACACTTTTTATATAGGATGTCAAGAGCAGGGGGTACGGCCGGGCGCGGCCGTACCTAAAATGATGATGACAAAATATCCAAGGACGAAACCTCAGCAGTCATTCATAACGCAGGGCTTCAATGGGATTAAGTTTGGCCGCCTTGCGGGCCGGCCAAAGACCGAACACCAGCCCCACCAGAATGGAAAACAAGGTGACCATGATGACGGCGGACACGGACACGCTGACCACCCAACCCGTAAACAGGGTTAACATCAAGGCCAGGGAGACACCCACCGTAATACCCATCAGACCGCCGAATACGGTCATGACCATGGCTTCGATCAGAAACTGCAGCATGATGTCCTTCTGTCGCGCGCCGATGGCCTTGCGCAGGCCGATTTCCCTGGTTCTTTCCGTAACCGAAACCAGCATGATATTCATGATGCCAATGCCTCCCACCAGCAGTGAGATGGCGGCAATACAGCCCAGCAGCAGGGTCATGGTCTTGGTCACGCCTTCCAGAGCCTGCTGAATCTCGGCCATGTTACGTATGGAAAAAGCGTCTTCCTCATCTTCCTCGCGCACCTTGTGCCGTTTCACCAGCAGCGTCTGAATGTCTTCTTCGGCCTGGTCCATATAATGCAGATCATCTATTTCCACGTCAAAGGAATCGACATACTTTTTGCCCAGGAGACGGTACATGGCCGTGGTGACGGGCATGACAATAGTATCATCCTGATCACCGCCAAAACCGCTCCCCTTCACAGGAAGAATACCGATGACCAGAAACTGAATGCGGTTGATTTTGATCAATTGGCCGATTGGATCCTGATCGCCGAATAATTCGTTGACCACGGTTTGTCCCAAAACCACCACGCGGGCACGGTCCTTCAATTCTCTTTCCGTAAAATACCTGCCTGCCGTCGGCTCGGCGGACCGCATCCGGGCATAATCCAGTCCTTGCCCCCGAACCGTGGTATTCCAGTTTTTATTGCGGTATACCACCTGGGCACGCCCTGCCACACTGGGTGAAATCCTTTTGACATGGGGTAATTTGGCCATGGCTTCCCCGTCGAGGAGCGTAAAACGGGTGACAACCCCGGCTTGTTGCGCCACCCCGTGGCGATGAAAGCCGCCGGAACGCACGCTAAGCAGGTTGGTGCCCAAAGAGGCCATGCGTTCACGCATGGATACTTCCGCGCCTTTACCCAAAGCCAGCATGGCAATCACCGAAGCCACACCGATAAGGATGCCAAGAATGGAAAGAAAGGAGCGCATTTTATTGCTGATCAGGGCTTGAAAACCCTGGCGCAGGTTCTCGACGATTTCGGCCAAAAAGAGTTTGTCCTTTTCCGGTCCGGCAGAACCGGCTTGCGGTTTTTGCTTGTGCCCGGCAGGTGTTGTTGCTCTCTTTTTTTTCACCTGCTCGTCGGACAAAATCCTGCCATCACGCATAACGATAATCCGGCTGGCCCGTTCCGCCAGTTCCCGCTCATGAGTGACCATCACAATGGTCTTGCCCTGAGCATGGAGCTGATGCAGAATGGCCATAATTTCTTTTTCGCTTTTAGAATCCAGATTGCCTGTAGGCTCATCGGCAAAAATAATGGGCGGGTCATTAACCAAGGAGCGCGCAATGGCCACCCGTTGTTGTTGTCCTCCCGAGAGTTCATTGGGCCGGTGATGCTTTCTTTCCCCCAGCCCAACTTGCTCCAACCGCT
>CAYVTN010000192.1:5181-6231 GCA_964454395.1 uncultured bacterium
CATAAATCAGCGGCAGGGCCACATTTTGCAAGGCCGACATGCGTGGCAGCAAATGAAACTGCTGGAACACAAAGCCCGCATGCTGGTTACGCAAAGCTGCCAAGCGGTCCGTACTTAATTGGGAGACGTCATTACCCAATAAAAAATACTGGCCTTCATCGGGACGGTCCAACAGGCCTAAAATATGCAGCATGGTGGATTTGCCCGACCCTGACGGTCCCATAATGGCCACGAATTCATTGGCTCTAATCTGCAGGGAAACCTGTTGCATGGCGCGCACTTCACTCCCGCCAATGCGGTAGGTTTTGGAAACGTTTTTTAATTCAACAATGATATTGTTTTTCATTTTAACCTTAATGCCGTTTTCCCCGGCCTCGCCTCATGTTGGGCATAAAGGGATTCCGACCTTGCCGGCCATTGGAAGACCCACTCTTGGTTTGCACAAAATTATCACCGGGGATCACCACCACATCATCGGGTGATAAGCCTTGAGTAATTTCCACATCCGTTAAATTGGTGATGCCCGTTTGCACCCAGCGCCGTTCAAAGGGTCTGTCGCCATTGGTCTTGACCAGGACAAAACTGCGGTCATTTTTCTGTTTTAACGCCCGCGCCGGAATAATCACGGCCTGCTCCTTGCGCGCCTTGATGATCTCAATATTGGCGCTCATGCCCGAACGAAAGACCGCCGGCACTTGGTCAGGTATAATTTCCACTTGATAAGTGGTCACATTATTGACCACCGTGGATTCATAGGAAATATGGTTCACCACGCCTTCGGCGCGCACATCCGGGTAGGCATCAAGCTCAATAGTGGCTTGTTGCCCCACCTTGACGCTGCCAATATCAGTTTCATCCACATCCGCTTTTACCATCAAGCGGTCGGAGAGCACGAACAGCACATCATTGCTGGTGACGGTTTGACCCGGTTCTATGTTACGCACGATCACATTGCCTGTAATAGGGGCAATGATGGGGGTGGCCTTATAGGCTTCTTCCCAGTAGGATAATTCCTTGGGCGCCTGCAGACGGGCTGCGTCCAAAAGCGCG
>CAYVTN010000193.1:0-6205 GCA_964454395.1 uncultured bacterium
CCTGCCTGCACGGGCTTTGAAACGTTGACCAATGGGAAACTCGTCATGGCCGCCGATTAAAACCACCTGGTAACCACGCTCCACCAGCCGGCCGGCCAGGGTTTGGTAATTCTCTTCCGGCCAGCGTTTGGTAAACCATTTGGCGCCCGGCGCCAATACAGCCACCTTGTCTTTAAAAACCACGCCGTCAGCCCGCAGCTGTTCCAGGATCGTCTCCATGTCAACCGCTTCAAAATCAAGCCGGGGCCGGCGGGAGAGCAAATGATAACCTGCTTGTTTGGCGGCAGCAGCATACCAGTCCACCACCCAGGACTTTTCATCCAACAGCGGCCAGCGGTGCCACCAGCAACGCCGTCCTTTGGGGCGAACCAGCAGCCTTCTGGCCAGACTGTGTTTGGGATAACGGTAACGGCGGCCGGCCTTAATATGACCCAGCACCCTGGCCGAACGGCCTGTGCGGTGCAGGTCAAGGATCACGTCGTAGCAGCTTTTGGGACTTTGGTCAGGCAACAAAATATGGTCCACCCCGGGCAGCAGCGTGCCCAAGGCTTTGTAGGCATCCTGCACCACCAGGGTGACATCGTCTCCTGCAGCGTGCACGGCCTCCAGCACGGGCTGGGTCAGCACAATATCGCCTAAGGAGCTCAAACGGGCAATCAATACTTTTTTCATAAACAAGGCTTATCCTTTGAATGGTTGCAGAAATGTTTGCCAGGGTATTTCTCCATCCGGAGTGTGTACGGCAAAACGTACCGCCAAGGCCCAGGCTTCAATGGGACTGTCTTGGGGCCAGGTCACTTTGACCATATCCTTGATGGTCATGACGATAGCCGCATGGTAACGCCGGGCCAACCGCTCCCAAGCCCGAATGTGGCCGGCTTCATACCAGAAATGATCGGGGTAAATTTGATGGTAACAAACGTTGGCCCCGCAGGCCTGCAGGGTTTTCATAAAAGCCCGGGGCTTGGCAATGCCTGAAACCGCCACCACCCTTTTACCTTTTAATTCCTCCACCGCATGGGCGGATTTGGTTTTGACATCAAGGAGCTGGTGGGGGCTGTGGGTGGCGTGATAAAGGGGCTTGCTTTGCCCGGTGGTACGCCGTATCAGTTGCTCCAGGGGTTGGGGATCATATTGGCCGCTGCGGGTAATGATGATCATATCCGCATCATTCATGGCCGACAGCGGTTCGCGGTAAGGCCCGGCAGGCAGCGTCCGGCCTGTCAAAGCGCTGCGGTCACCGGCATCCATCAGCAAAATATCCAGGTCACGGAATAATTGGAAACGCCGCTGAAAGCCGTCGTCCAGTATCAGCACCCGGCAGCCCAGTTTTTTCACAGCCAGCATGCCGGTTTGAAAACGATCGGCTCCCACCACCACCGCGGCCCGGCCGGCAAAGCGCATGGCCAGGGCATAGGGTTCATCGCCGGCAGCCCGGGGATCAGCCAGTACGATCTTGCCGTCGGACACGGTCACCACCGGCTCCTGGCTGCGCCGGTGGTAGCCCCGGGATAAAATGGCGGGGGTCAATCCTGCCTGCACCATTTGTTCGCATACCCAGGCCACGGCCTCGGTTTTTCCCGTACCCCCAACAGTAAGATTGCCGATGGAGATCACAGGCGCAGGGCATTTGCGCGGAGGGTTTTGCAAGTCTTTGGCCTGGCAATAGTTAAGTCCACAGGTGTAAAGCCAGCTTAAAGGCAACAGGGCCGGGAAGTTCATCGCACCAGCCAGTCGTCGTCAAAGAGGGTTTCTTTTTGGCGGTTGTAATTATTGCTTTTAACCGATTCCTGGCGCCAGCTTTTCACTTCCAGGGACCACTGCTTGATCAGCATTAATTTGAGCAGCATTTCCGCGGTCTGCATGCCGCTGCCCTGGATCCCGGCCACCGCGGCTTTGGCTTTGCGGCCCATGGCTTTGGCCTCCTGGGGACGGCTCAACAAATGTCCCACTGCTCCGGCCAGTTGGGCGGCATCCATGACCTGGAGCGCGCCTTTGGCATTGATCAGCATTTCCGTGGATTTGGCAAAATGATCCATATGAGGGCCCACAATGACCGGCACGGCATGCAGGGCCGGCTCCAGGGGGTTGTGACCGCCGAAGGGGGCCAGCGAGCCGCCCACGAAAGCCACTTGGGCGCAGGCATAGAGGTTGGACAATTCGCCCATCGTATCGAGCACAATCACCGGAAAGTCAAACATTTCGCTCTCCAGTTGGCTGCGGCAGGCATAGGGTTGCTGCTTCTCCTGCAGCAACCGCTCAATCTCCTTAAGGCGGTTCAGATGACGCGGCGCCAGAATCAGCACGGCCTCCGGTATGCTTTGGCGCACCTGCTGAAAAGCCTCCAGCACCAGGGCTTCTTCTCCCGGACGGGTGCTGCCGGCCACCCACACCGGCTGCTCCGGTTTCAGGCGCAAAAGATGGCGGTAGTCCACCTGAGTTTGGGTCTGCTGCTGATCCGATTTGACATTGCTTAAAATCTTGATACGCTGCGGATTGGCGCCCAAGGCAATGAACCGCTGGGCATCGGACTCGGATTGAATGGTTAGAAGTTCAAATTTTTCCAAAGCACGCCGGATCAGCTTACCAAGCAGGCGATAAGGTTTGACATTTTTTTCGGACAGGCGGCCATTGACCAGGGCCAGTTGGCTGCCGCTGCGTTTGGCCGCGAGAATCAGGTTGGGCCACAGTTCGGTTTCAACCACCACCAGCAAGGCTGATTTGATCCGGCTGACAATTTTATTGACCGCGGCCGGGTAATCAAGGGGCGCCAGAAAAGCCACATCCACTTCCGGAATTTTCCGGGCCACATGGGCAAGCCCGCTGACCGTCATGGTGGTGACCACCACCGACAGCTTGGCATTGCGGCGTTTCAAATGGCGCACGATAGGCGCCACCACAGATAATTCACCCACACTGGCCGCGTGAAACCACAGCCTGGGTTCGGGCAACCCGCTCAGTTTGGCCAGTTTGTCCTTGGGAATTCTGCCCAAGCGGTTGGTCAGGCCGGTGCGTATTTTTTTATTTAAAAGCAGGAATGGTAAAAAGGGTATGGCTGTCACCCTGACCATGGCCCATAAGGCATTATAAAGCATATTTACTTGTCCTCACTTGTCACATCACCGGCTTTGGCCGTGGCCAGGACCACCTCTGCGGCCCGTTTGGCCGCGCCGGGCTCCCCTAATCGCGCCCGGACCCTGGCCCATCCCCGGCGTTGGGCTTCGGCCAGCTCCGGACGGGAAAGCAACGCCACCGCCTGGGGAACCACCTCTTCCGGTGTAAATTGGTGCTGCAAAAATTCGGGAGCGACTTTTTCGCCGGCCGTCAAATTGGCCAGCCCAAAATAAGGCAACCGCACAAACAGCCGGGCCAACCCATAGCTCAGGGGATGCATGCGGTAGGCAATGAGCATGGGGCTGTTCAGGATGGCTGTTTCCAGGGTGGCCGTGCCTGATGATATAATGGTCAGGTCCGCGGCTGCCCGGGCGGCCAAAGGCGCTTCTTCCACGATCACGGCCTGCAGACCCTCCTGGTCAAGAATCTCCTGAACGCGCACCTTGGAGACCGTTCTGGCCAGGGGAATAAAAAACTTTATTTCCGAAAAAGAGTACTCCAGCGCTTTGGCGCAGCGGGCCATGATGGGCAAAAGCAGCTCAATCTCCTGACTACGGCTGCCTGGCGCCAAAGCCACCAAAGGCCCGGCCCGGCCTTGTAACAATTGTGTCCGCTTCAGGGCCGGATCAACTTCCGGCTTGACTGCATCCACCAGGGGATGGCCCACGAAAGTAACGGGGATGCCCGCCTTTTTATAAAGCGATTCCTCAAAGGGCAGAATCACGATCATGTGATCCACGATTTTTTTAAGGGTATGGATGCGGCCCTTGCGCCAGGCCCAAATCTGGGGACTGATATAGTATACCACAGGAATACCCAGAGCTTTGGCCCGGGCCGCAATTTTAAAATTCAAATCAGGAAAATCAGTGAGCACCACCACATCCGGCTTTTCCCGGGACAAAAGTTGCCGGGCCAGTTTGAGAATCCTGAAAAAGGTGGCGATTTTTTTTAAAGCTTCCGCCACGCCGATCACGGCCATGGAAACCAGATCATACCTGATGTCCACCCCGGCCTTGGCCATGAGGCTGCCGCCAAAGCCAAAGAAGGCGGTTTGCGGCGCCTGTTCTTTGATGGCCTTGACCAGATCGGCTGCATGCTGGTCGCCGGAGGCCTCGCCGGCCACGATCATGATGTTAAGGGGTGGATTCATTGGGCTGTGTAATTCTGCTCCCTGATTTGCCTGGTAATTTCCAGGGCCACGGCCAGGGCTTCCCGGCCGTGCGTTGCCGTCACTTCCGGAAGACCACCTGACCGGACGGCATGCACAAAAGCGCTTAATTCTATCATGAGCGGCTCTTTCTTGCCAAAAGTTAGTTTCTCCCGGTCTATCATGTTAAGGAGGTTGCTTTCGTCCCGGGGCCGGTCTTTTTTTAATTTGAAAATGACCAATTCCTGCTTTTGATAGTCAATGCTGATATAGCTGTCGGGTGAAAAAATGCGAATCTTGCGCTTGGTCTCCACGCTGGCGCGCGACGCGCTTAGGTTGGCCACACAGCCGTTGGCCAGGGTCAGCCGGGCATTGGCAATATCTTCATGGGCCGTCAATATCTTGACCCCCACGGCCTCCACCTTGTCCACCCCCGCGCCCACCAGGTCCATGATGATATCCAGATCGTGGATCATCAGGTCGAGCACCACGCCGATGTCGTTGTTGCGTTTGGAAAAAGGCCCCAGGCGATGGACTTCGATAAAACGGGGCTCATGAATGATTTTTTTCAATTCCTGGATGGCTTCGTTGAACCGTTCAATATGGCCGATCTGCAGACAGCATTGACGGGCCTGGGCCAGACGGATGAGTTCATCCGCTTCTTCCACCGTGGTGGTCATGGGTTTTTCCAAGAGTACGTGCTTGCCCTGCCCCAAAAAGGCCTTGGCCACTTCAAAGTGATGGGCCGTGGGCACCACCACGGAGACCACGTCCACTTGATTCACCAGGTCGCGAAAATCCGTGGTATAAGCGCATTTGCATTTATGGGCCACGGCCTTGGCTTGAGACTCATTGACATCGGCCACGCCCACAAGCTCCACGCCCGGCAGTTGGGTATAGACCCGGGCATGATGCTGACCCAGGCTGCCGACGCCCACCACGGCGGCTTTAAGTTGTTGCAAATCAGAGGTTGCTGCGGACATACGGTCTCCCTAAAACAAATGACAAGGCCCGATTATCCGCGCCCGGCGCTTGCCTGTCAAGTTCATTCCCCTGCCATACCTGAATTGGCGCTTGAGGCTTTTACGCCATAGTTCCGGTGGCTGTTCATGCTGCTGTTTAGAAGTCCATTCAAATACTGCCCGGCTCAATTCATTTCAGATCCGCGCTTACCCGAGAGCACTTTTAACCCGGTACATTCTTCGATAAGATTGAAGTCTTTATCTTTATGAAAAAGGGCAAGGCCATTTTCAAGGCAAATCGCGGCAATGATACAATCGACCGTTTTCCTTACCGTCTTGCCTTTTTTTCTGCAATCTCTGTAAATCCCGGCCGCTTTCAGGTAGGTCGTGGTACTCCTGGGAGTATACATGGGGAATTCCAAGAGGTAGTCCTTCACTTTTTGGAAGGTATCGTCTTCCTTTATGCCCTGCAGGATTTCCGTAAGGATGATCTCCGCAATGGCTATATCCTCTTCATCTTCGATAAGCTTGTGCAGGGCATAACGTTCTTTGGTGTTGGCACCATCGAGAAAATCTATCCAGACACTGGTATCAACAAGAATCATGCCCTGGTTTTTCTCATTTCGCCGAGATGACCAGTCCACCGCACCTTGCCTTCGAGTTCGAGAACTTTTTTTCTCTTCAGTCTGCTTACAAGTTCCGCAATGGCATAATTCACCAGATCTTTTTTGGTCTTCTTATGGGTGAGCTTCATGGCTGCTTTGACCAGCTTTTCGTCAAGCTCAATATTTGTTCTAAGCATTGACGCAGTCCTCCTTTATCAGCATACACAATATATAGCATATTTATGTGTATGGAAAAAGTCCAAATTCCGGGATTTAGTAATCTAAATTAGCAACTAGTTCCTGTTGTGGAAAGGTTATTTTGGTTCAAGCAATCTGCAAGGGTTGTGACCTTACCCTCGGACGGCATTGAAGAAAAC
>CAYVTN010000194.1:0-6142 GCA_964454395.1 uncultured bacterium
GCGCATATAACCTGGTCCGGACCGGGCGTCCATTTGGTTTGCAACGTTTTCCAGGCTGCCACGCTGGCGGTAAGCAATGCCGGCTGGGCAATGGACGTGTCTTTCAGTTTTTCTTCCGGGCCTTCCAGCATCACCTGCGCCAGATTAAAACCCAGGGTTTGGTCTGCCAGGTTGTACACTGCTTGTGCTGCAGACGCATATCCGATTAAGTCTTTTCCCATGCCGACAAATTGGGAACCTTGCCCGGGGAATAACAAGCCTATTTTAGCCATGCTTTACTCCTTATGTTGTGTCGGCAAGATCTACGCACGTGGGTCCCGCAGGGGCACGGCGCACCGTGCCCCTGCACTGAATCAACAAAATAAATCCGGCGGGATCGGCCTTGGTTTATCGTGCCTACCATTTAATAATCACGGAGCCCCAGGTCAGACCGGCTCCAAAAGCCACCAGAGCAACGGTCATGCCTTTTTTAAGCCGGCCTGATTGCTTGGCCTCGGCCAAAGCAATCGGCACCGAAGCGGCCGAGGTATTGCTGTAACGGTCAATATTCACCAGCACTTTTTTCATAGGCAGATCAAAGCGTTTGGCTGCTGATTGGATAATGCGGACATTGGCTTGATGCGGGATCAATAAATCCAAGTCTTCATCTTGAAGTCCGGCTTTTTCCAAAGCTTTACTGACGGCATCGGCCACAATAGTAACGCCAAATTTATAGATTTCCGGGCCGCTCATTTTCATAAAATGTAACTTTTGATTAACGGTTTCATGGGAGGCAGGCAATTTGGAGCCCCCGGCCGGTACCATGAGGTCTTCAATACCGCGGCTGTCGGCGCCCAGGACCGAGGCTATGATTTCCCCCTGGCTGCTGTCGTTGGTCAGAACCACCGCTCCGGCACCATCCCCCATCAACACACTTGTGGACCGGTCTTCCCAATCAAGTAAGGCTGAAAACTTTTCCGTGGCCACCACCAACACCTTGCCGGCCTGCCCGGAGGCCACTATCTGCGCGCCCGTGACCAGGGCATAAACAAACCCGGAACACACTGCGCTGAGATCAAAAGCCCCGGCATTGGCGGCCCCGATTTTATCCTGAATCAGGCAACCGGTGGCAGGAAACACCATATCCGGAGAAGCTGTGGCCGTCAGGATAAGTTCAATCTCTTCGGCGGCGATGCCGGCGTCTTGCAATGCCCGTTGCGCGGCAATGGCGCCCAGATCGGAAGCCGCCTGGTCTGAACCGGCAATGCGTCTTTCCTTGATACCCGTCCGGCTTTGTATCCATTCGTCGGAAGTATCCATTTTCTCGGACAACTCGTTGTTGGTCACCACCTGGTCGGGGACATAAAAGCCTACGCCCGCTATGCCGACTTTTTGTTTTTCTTTAATCACTCTGCCACTCCATTCTCAACCAGGGAGGCCTCTATTTTATGGTTAATATGCACTTCCGCAAACCGAACTGTTTGCAAAAGCGCGTTTTTAATGGCTTTGCTGGTGGATTTGCCATGGCCGATAGCGGAAATGCCGTTGACGCCCAAAAGGGGCGCGCCGCCGTATTCCTTGTAATCCATTTTGCGGTAAATGCGCCTCATGATGGGCATCATGGCCGCAGCTGCAATTTTGTTGAGCCAGCCGCTTTTCAGCATCTCCCGTTTTAAAATATCTCCAAAGAAGCGGAAAGAGCCTTCGGCAAATTTAAGGGTGATATTGCCAATAAACCCGTCGCACACCACCACATCGGCTTTGTTTGTCAACACATCCTGGCCTTCAATATTGCCGATAAAATTGATGTCCTTTAATTTTTTGAAAAATCCCTGGCTTTCACGGATCAGCTCATTGCCTTTGGAGGCTTCTTCGCCCACGGACAAGAGGCCCACTTTGGGATTGTCCGCTTTAATGATATGTTGAACATAAAGCGATCCCATTACCGCGAATTGGGCCAGCATCTTGGGTTTGCTGTCAACATTGGCGCCCGCATCCAGCAAGGACGTGCCGGCACCGTTGCCGTCAATGGAAGGGAAATTAATTAACAAGGCGGGCCGCATGACGCCGGGAATTCTGCCCAGGGTCAGCAGGGAGACGCCCATGGCGGCGCCGGTGTTGCCGGCTGTGAATACCGCCTCAGCTTCACCCTCTTTCACCAATTGGTTGGCCAAATGCAGGGAAGATTGCCGTTTTTTTCTTACCGCTGCGGCGGGAGAATCATCCATCTGGATGACTTCAGGGGCATGAACAATTTCGATGTTCCGGGGATTGTATTTTTGTTTTCCCAGCTCGCCCTTTAAAATGTCCTTGTCACCCACCAACAGGACGGTCAGATCCTCATTTTCACGGATGGCATCAATGGCCCCTATCACATTGGTCAAGGGCCCTTTGTCACCCCCCATGGCATCCAGCGCAACTCTCACCTCACGGCACCTCTCAGAAATTATTGACTGTCGGTATTGATAATTTCCTTACCTCGATAATAGCCGCAATTGGGGCAAAGACGGTGGGGTTGCTTGGGTTGATGGCACTGGGCGCACACGGCCATGTTGACATTGTCAATTTTCCAATTGGCACGATGGCTGTGGGTCCGCGCTTTGGACCATTTTCTTTTCGGATTGGGCATTTTATTTTAGTCCTCCAATAATTCCTAGTCTTTCGTATCAGCAAGATAGTCGCATGACGCGTCGATTTTACAGGGGCGGGTTCCAACTCCGCTCCTACAGGTTTGGCCGGTTTAATTTTTCTTAAACGGCCAGTCTTTCAAGGCTGAAAATGGTGTCGTCCGTTCTTCAGGCAAACAGCGGCACGGTCCTTGATTCAAATCAGCCCCGCATTGCTGGCAAAGGCCCTTGCACCCTGGAGCGCACAATGGTTTCATAGGCAACGCCAGCAACAGTGCGCTGCGAATTTCCGGCAACAACTCCAACTGATCGCCCGGACAGACAATCAATCCGGGGTCAAGTTCCTGATTCATTGCTTCCCGGGATAGGCCTGTATCCGGCGCCGATTGCTGAACAATAAAAAAAAGATCCGCAGCCAAGTCCTGGACAAATCCAATTAAACAGCGGCTGCACACCAACTCTACCTGGGTTGCGGCCCGGCCGCGAATCACCACCTCTTCCCCGGTACGGTAAAGTTGAAGATCAATCGCTACAGGACCGTGAAAAACCTCTTCCTGGGGAAGGTTAAAGTAATGACCCGCCAGTTCCGTCTTAAAAGATTGGATATCATTTTTTATGGAATTGAGATTGATGGTCAGCATCAGCCGCTACCATTTTCCGGTCGCCAAACACCCCTCCCGGCATCGCCCAAAGCTGTTGCCGCAGGGGAATTTTTCCCTTAAAAAATCAAAAAGAGGTGCAATTATAGCCACCCTCACCATGGTTGTCAATCATAAAAAAGAACGGCTCGTGCCCAGGACATTTTGCCGGGCTACCAAGGCCCTGGCGGGGTTTGGCCTGCTTTTACGGCCTCTTATTTCTTCGGATTGGCGGTGCCGGCGTGGCCGGTGTCTGCCCCGTTGGCCGCCGGCGCCGGTGGTGCTGACTGCTCAGGCAGCTTCTCCGGCACGGCTTGTTTGGTTTCAGTGGGCAATTGCCCCATCACGCCCCGGTAATTTTTAACACTTTTGGAGGATAAGACGGATAAAATAATGGACGTCACCATAAAGCCAATGGCCAATCCAGCCGTAACGCGGGCAAAAAAGTTCTTCCCGCCCGAAGATCCGAATACGGTCTGGGAAGCCCCGCCGCCAAAAGAAAAACCGGCGCTGGCGCCTTTACCAGCCTGAAGTAAAACTACGATAATCAGGACCACGCAAATAATGACATGGAGCACCCATAACAAATCAAGCAGCATGCTCGTCCTCCCTAAAAATTTCATTAAATTATTCGGCTTCGACCGATTTGATAATGCGTTTTATTAATTTCATTTGTAGGGGCGAATGGCATTCGCCCATCATGATCATTTTACACCGAATTGAATGTCTTGTGTTGTTCATCGTTCCAACAGGGGCGAACACCGTTCGCCCCTACGATTATCGGTTGAAATTCACCAACGCCACGAAGGAATCCACCTTAAGACTGGCGCCACCGACCAGGGCGCCGTCAATATCTTCTTTGGACATTAGTTCCTTAACATTGTCCGGTTTCACACTGCCGCCGTATTGAATGCGAATCTGATTGGCCGTGTCCTGTCCGGCCAGTTGGCTCAGTTGGCCGCGAATAAAGGCATGGACTTCCTGCGCCTGATCGGGCGTGGCGGTTTTACCGGTGCCAATGGCCCAAACCGGCTCATAAGCAAGAATGATTTTTGACAACTCGGGCTGGCTCAATCCCGCCAAGCCGCCTGTCAACTGGGTGCCGACCACGGCTTCCACCTTCCCAGCTTCCCTTTCTTCCAGGGTTTCACCCACACAGACAATAGGGATCAACCCTGCCGCCAGGGCGGCTTTCAACTTTTTATTGACGGTTTCATCGGTTTCTCCGAAATATTGCCGCCGTTCCGAATGACCGATGATCACATAAGCGCATCCTGCATCCTTTAACAGGCTGGCCGAAACCTCACCGGTAAAGGCGCCCGTTTCTTCCCAAAAGAGGTCTTGCGCTCCCATTTTCACCTGGCTGCCGGCCAGAGCTTGTCCAACCGCATCCAAAGAAGTATACACCGGACACAGGACAATCTCCACGCCTTGGCTGCTTTTGGTCTGTTCCACAATGCCTTTGGCCAAAGCCTGGGCTTCAGCTTTGGTTTTGTTGAGTTTCCAGTTTCCTGCAATAATCGGGGTGCGCATCTTGTACTATCCTTTCAATGAAATTAGTTATTGGTCAATGCCTCAACGCCCGGTAGCGCTTTGCCTTCTAAAAATTCCAGCGAAGCACCTCCACCAGTGGACACATGGCTCATTTTGTCGGCCAATCCCATCTGGGTGACCGCAGCCACCGAATCCCCTCCACCGACAATGGTCGTGGCTTTCAATTCTGCCAGCAAGCTGGCGATGGCCAAGGTCCCCTTGGCAAAAGGCTCCATTTCAAACACCCCCATGGGGCCGTTCCACACCACGGTCTTGGCGGGACGAAGGGCGGAGGAAAATTTTTCAATGGTGTAGGGACCGATATCCATGCCTTCCCAGCCGTCCTCAATGGTGCCCCGCGCCACATGTTTGATATTGGCGGTGGCGCTGAAGTCATCGGCCACGATATGGTCAATGGGCAACAGGAATGTTTTGCTCATGTCCAGGGCTTGTTTCAGAATTTCCCGGGCCGTGGGTACCAATTCTTCCTCGCACAAGGATTTGCCGATGCCGATCCCCTTGGCTTTTAAGAAGGTATAGGCCATCCCGCCGCCAATAATCAAGACATCCACTTTGGGAAGCAGGTTTTTAATCACTTCCAATTTTCCCGAGACCTTGGCACCGCCCAGGACGGCCACATAGGGTCTGGCCGGATCGGAAATGGCGCGGCCTAGATAGTCGATTTCTTTTTCCATTAAAAAGCCGGCTGCAGCCTGTTTGACCAGATGAGCCACGCCTTCGGTGGAACAATGGGCGCGATGGGCCGAGCCAAAGGCGTCATTGACATAGAGGTCGGCCAAAGCCGCCAACTGTTTGGAAAAGTCGGGATCGTTTTTGGTCTCGCCTTTGACGAAGCGCACATTCTCCAGCATCATGATGTCGCCGCCTTGCAGCGCTCCGGCCATGGCGGTCACCTGGTCGCCGATCACTTCGGGCGCCATTTTGACCTCACAGTTCAGGAGTTCGCCCAGGCGTTTGGCCACGGGCGCCAAAGAGAATTTCACCTTGTCCGAAGGATCGCCTTTTGGTCTTCCCAGATGGGAGCAAAGGATCACCTTGGCCCCGCCATCCCGCAAAAAAGCAATGGTTGGCAAAGCCTTTACGATTCTGGTGTCATCGGTAATCGCCTGCTGCTCATCCATGGGAACATTAAAATCGACCCGTACCAATACCCGCTGGTCTTTCACTTGCAAATCTTTCACTGTTAGTTTATTCATAGCCGCCCCTCTTCAAGAGCATCAAAGGATTATTTATTGCCGGCGTCAAAGCCTAAGCATCCTGCATTATCGAAAAACCGTTCCGGTATTGCCGTTCCCGGGTTTGGAATACCCGGTCACTGCAGTCAACCATAATAAAGGCAGCGGG
>CAYVTN010000195.1:0-6129 GCA_964454395.1 uncultured bacterium
GCTGTAAAAGTGCCGGTAATGGTGGATGTGGGCGTGTTGGTCAGCGTAAACGTCGGCGTGGCGGTGGGTGTAAACGTTTGCGTCGGCGTGGGCGTCATGGTTCCCGTAACGGTTTTGGTAACCGTTGGTGTTGCAGTGCCGGTATAAGTGCTGGTGTTGGTTGGCGTGGAGGAAGACGTCGGCGTTCCTGATTTGGTTGCAGTCATGGTGATGGTTCCGGTGGGAGAGGATGTCGGCGTGTTGGTATAGGTTCCGGTGGGGCTGGCCGTCATGGTCGGCGAAGCGGTAAAAGTAGCCGTAAATGTCGGGGTAACCGTATTGGTAAAAGTCGGTGTATGAGTGTTTGTCACTGTGGGTGTATGTGTTGCCGTAAAAGTAGAAGTAACGGTGGAAGTATAGGTCGGAGAGGCTGTCGGGGAATGGGTCATGGTGGGTGAATTGGTTTTCGTCGCCGTTGGACTATGGGTTGAGGACGGCGTGGGACTGGCCGTCTTGGTGACGGTCGGCGTGGTGGTTAGTGTTGCGGTGGGGGTAAACGTGACGGTAATGGTGGGCGTATGGGTCGGCGTTGCGGTCGGCGTAAAGGAAGATGTAGGTGTCACGGTGGGCGTGGCGGTAAAGGTGGGTGAAGGCGTATTTGTCGGGCTATAAGTAGGCGTGGCGGTATAAGTAGGCGTGCCCGTCGGCGTGGCGGTAGGCGTTACCGTGGGTGTGGGCGGTGTATAATATTCCAGCGTCAGTTGCTGCAAATGGGGGGAAAAATCAACATTGTAGGAGCTCAGCACGGCCCGCCACTTCAAATCATTGCCCATGTCGGCGCCGCTGAAAATGGTGGCCGACCCGATATTGGCCGCTTTCCAGGTGACGCCGCCATTGGCGGACAGGTAATAATCAATCTGTTGATTATTTAAAACCTCGATGGGTGTCAGGGTCACCGATTGGAAAAAGCTTTGCGTAGTGGCAATGGTGGTGGACTGGGCCGTGCCGGGCGAGACATAAGCCGGCCCATATTTGTTGACCCGGCCTTCAGTGCCCCCCATCAGCCAATATTCACTGTTCCAGGTCATGCCGCTGATGGACGACGTGCCGTAGGCCACCAGGCTGTTGGACCAATCCTGTGCCAGGCTCCAGTTGTAGCTGTTTAATTTGGCATGACTGCCTGCAATAAACCAATATTGACTGCCCTGATCATAGGTCACGGCATTGACAATTTCCCCGGCAAACCCGCTCAAGTTAACCATAGCCAGCCAGCCTAAATCTTTGTCGTAAATGCGGACGCGCTGCGGGGTCGAGGAACCGCCAATCATGAAGCGATGGAATCCCCCTACTGACGCATAATCAATGGCATTAATGTCGGAAAAATAGGACGATTGATCCAAATTGACAAAAGTGGATCCATTGTACTGCACCAGTTTGCCGCTGCCACCGCCGATCATCCAAATGCCACCGCCGCTGGAAATGGCCTTGACGTCATCGGAAGACCCGAAATAAGAGGAGATATCAAGATTGTTGAAACTGGAGCCATTATAACTGGCCAATTGACGGTCCGTCCCGCCGATCAGCCAGGAGCTGCCGTCCCAGTGAATGGACAGGATGCTGCCGGAGAAACCCAGGCCGGAACTCAAATCGGTCATGGTGGTGCCGTCATAGGACACCAACTTTCCATTGCTGCCGCCGACCAGCCAAATGGATCCATTGCCGTCAATGGCCTTGACATTGGCGGTGCCCCAACCGGTGGTGCCAAAGGCGCTGCTCTTGTCCACAAAAGAGACGCCATCATAAATGTTCAGACTGGCACTGTCCCCGCCCAAAAGCACTTCATTGTCATCATTGACCGCAATGGCGTTGATGGGGTGCGTGCCCATATCCTTGATATTTTCCGATTCATCGCTATAGCTGGTACTGTTCACTGATCCGGTCCGGCTGTTCAGGCGCGCCTGTCCACCGCCCAACAACCAGCCGCTGCCGCTGTCTCCATAGCACGTGACATAAAGCGGTTGACCGGTTGTAAAGCCCGCCAGACTGGAAGATTGGTTGTACCAGTTGCTGCTGCCGTCATAGGTATAAACAACAGGCGCCAGTCCGTTGCCATTGCCCGCGATCATCCAGAAATTGCCGTCCGGATTATAATCGAGGGAAAAAATGTTGATGAGTTGATTCACATGATTGGATAAGTCGATAAAGGTGCTGGCACCGTCGAAGCTGACCAATTTGCCGCCCGTGCCGCCGATCAGCCAGCGGCTGCCGTCCCATTCAATGGTGTACACGATATTGGTGCCAAAAGCACTGGCGCGGAGCAGAGGGCTCAAATCGGTAAAAGCGCCGCCTTGGTATTTCACCAGGCCGCCATGATCAGCCCCAACGAGCCAGTAGCTGCCATTATAACCAATAGTATGAGCGTTGGTGGTGTTGGCAAAATAATTAGCGCTGCCGGCCAGGCTGGTGAACGTGCTGCCGTCGTAGCGGTTGATCTTGCCGCCATTGCCCGCAATGAGCCAAAAATCTTCCGTGCCGTCGCCATGGCGGACGGCATTGATGTCTTCGCTGACCCAATTGACCAGGCTTGAGGACAGGTCGGTAAAGGTACTGCCATTATAGCTGTTTAATTTTTTGCCGCTCCCGCCGATAAGCCAGGTGCCGTTGTAGTACCATATGGAAGTTATCAAGCTGGTGGCAAATCCGGAAAGCTCGGGAGAAAGGTTGGTCCAGGTGGTGCCATTATAGCTGTTCAGTTTGGCCCCGGCGCCGCCGATCAGCCATTGGCTGCCGTTGTAATGAATGGCCCTGATTTGACCGCCCCAATTGTTCAACCCGCCCGGCTGGGAAAACTGATAATTGGCGTCCAGGCGCACTTCACCCAGTGCCGTGTCCCAATTGGCGTCGGTGGACCCGGCATCTTCAAAATTGGTGTTGCTGAAAGTCTCGGTGTATACAAAAGCGCGGACAGAAGCAGTGGCAGTGGTCAGCATCAGCAATGTCAAAAACATTAGTGTTTTTTTCATATGACCCATCCCCTTTTTGCCTCTCCCCCGATTAACTGCCTAACCCAGCCAAACCGAAAATCATTTTGTGCAAGGAACACTCGCGACTGTTCCCTGCCCATAAAAATCATCTACGAAAAAACGTAGATGTTGGAGACACAGAATCCATACTCTCCCCGGCCGGGCGAATACTTTCCAGCAAGGGATCATTCCCCGGGCACAGAAAAGGTCAGGCCCGGCGTCCATTCCGACCGGGCCGGACCCACTCAAGTACCGCATGATAGGTTCGGCTGTAAGGCCACCAGAATTAATATGATCAAGGTTATTTAGGTGAATTTCCGTATGAGGTTTTAATAAGGATGGAATAGCACAGCTTGCCGGACGGAATGCACTCCAAAGTCGGAGAAGTGCGGCCGGATCTTGCCCGGTTGTCACGATCAGGTCTTTGGCCAAGCACCCTTTATCTTTTCTGTTGGTCATGTGACCTTCTCCCTTTTAACAATGTCACCGGGCGGTTACAACATCTCCCAGACTCCCCCGACCATCCAGAAATGTTTTATTTTTCAGGAACCACCTCAACATCGATATCGGAATTTTCCGGTTTCTTTTTCCGTTCCCCTGCTTTGGTTTCCACCCTATCCATATCATAGCGGAAGTTCATTTTAAGATAGCGCTCCACCGCTGCGGCCCGGGCCTGGGCCAGGTCTTTTTTGTCTCCGGCAAAACCAAGGATGACCAGCTTGCCGTAGTCAAAATGCTCCAATTGCTTACCGATTTGGCCAAGGGCCCGCTGAGCCTCCTTGGTGAGGCCGGCGGTTCCTCTTTCAAAGGTGATTCCCGGCAACATCCCGGCTTTAATGCTTCCCGTAATGCGTTTCATGCTGTCCTTAAATTTCCGGGATTCTTTGGCTTTGTCCACTTTCGGTTCCGCCACCGGTTGGGGTTCAGGTGTTGGGGCCGGGGTTTTATTCGGTGTTGGCTTGGCTTTAACCTTGTTCTCCTGTTTCTTTTCCGTCTTCTTGGCCAGGGTTGTTTTGGATTCTTTAACCGGTTTAGGAGAAACGATCGCCGGTGAGACGGCCGTACGGGCGGGCGCTTGATGGCCCAAAGGCGCTACCGCATTTTTACCGGTCAGGAAATCCAGGGTTAATGAGATGCGCTGGGTGGTTCCCAAGTCACCATAAGGAACAAAAGCATAATCCAGCTGGTAGCGGATGCCTGATACCAAAATGGCAAAGCCGGCGCCCGCGGTCAGGCCGGCCATGCTGTCCAGGTCCTGGATTTCATTGCCGATTTTATAACCAATGCGGGCTGCAAATTTTGAACTGGGCGCAATCAGTGCATATTCTGTTCCCAACGATACCTTGAAATTATTGTCCACCGGAATCAGGGCATCGGCCGCAAACGTGAAGCGGCCATTGGCGGTGAAAGCATCATTGATAATGTAGCCGCCGCCCAAGCGGAAATTAATGGGCATCATTTGGTCCGTGGTGACGCCCAGATTCTGGGCTACAAAGCCCACACGCCAACCGGTATCCCGGATGCGTGGTTCCGCATGGGAAGCCTTCTGCCTTAAGGCATCCAGGGTGGTAATTTCCCTGGGTTTGATTTCTTCGGTCTGGCGCCACAGTGCGCCCACGTCAAGGCCGCCGCCAAACACACTGGCATCGGCAATGCTTTCTGAAACCACGCGCAGGGATGCGCCCACCAGGGTATTTTTTACAATCGGATCATCACTGGGAATCAGCCGATTGAGCTTTTGCGCGTAGGTGCCGATGAGCGCAAGACTCATGGCCGAGACATCACCAGCCGTGCCATTATAATTGCCGGCTTGATCCTCCAGGGTCTGGGTAACCGTGCCGGCATTCATATAGGTAATGCCCCCCCCAACTGCACCCAAAGGCCCCAGTGGCGTGCCAAAGGCCAAATAATCGGTGCCGATGTCTTGCATCCAGAAACTATGGGTAAAGGCGGCTTGCATGGTTTTTAATTGGGAAAGACCGGCAGGGTTCCAGTACAAGGTATCAAGATCATCTCCAAGGGCAACGTAGGTTTCGCCCATGGCAACGGCGCGCACGCCTTGCCCGGTTTTAAGAAAATTGGCATCGGTAGTGCCCGGACCGCCGGCATAAGTGAGAGACGTCAATAATAGTATTAAGCCCATCAGGGAGAATAATGCCTTTTTCAACATGGATTCACCTCTCTCAATGACTGCTTAACTTACTAATATTATCGTCAATTTAATTTTATTATAAATTTTATTTGTAAGTATTATGTAAATTATTTTATGTCAACAGCACAGTTTTTTCAATATTTTTTTATCAAAATATTTATCATTTTATTTACCTATATATCTCCTGATGATATCAATAATAACTTATGACTCAAACTTTTTTGCCAGAGCGCAACATATTGACTCAACTTTAGCAAATTTGCCAGAGTTGAGATATTGACTCCTTATAAGGATCGGATTAAAAAAGAAAATATTAAATGCCTCGGAGATTTTTTAGATGCTTGGTCAGCAAAATAGACGTAGGATGTGCAGACAGTTAAGGCCGCAGGGGGCCCTACCAGAGGATACATGCTTAAAAAAGCAGGGGGTGAAAGGGGCACATGAGCGTGCCCCTTTTTATTGTTGATATGCGGATGGATCCTTCAATGAGTTTTATCTTTGTCTCATCTGATGACTATCAGTTTACCCGAGTAAGTATGTCCATTCTCTTTTTTCAAGATCCAGAAATATAATCCCGAAGCCACCTCGGAACCGGATTGATTTTTCCCTTTCCATTCGTACCGCCTGCTCACACCGGTAACTTCAATAACTTTTTCCCCGGACACGGTAAAGATTCTTAATTTGTCGCCCGGTTCCATCCCGGTAAATTTACAGCTGCCATTGAAAGCATGTTTGGGACGATAGGGGTTGGGATAAACACGCACTTCGGTGACAGGGGTGACGGTCGCTGTTGGCGTGGCGGTGTAAGTTGGTGTTCCGGTCATGGTAGCAAAAGATGTGGCGGTTAAGGTGACTGTTGGTGATATCGTCGCAGTAATGCTCACGGTAGGTGTTGAAGTGGACGAAGGCGTTATCGTAAAAGTTGAGGTCGGCGTCGGCGTGATCGATATGGTGGCCGTGACGGTGATTGTGTAA
>CAYVTN010000196.1:0-6061 GCA_964454395.1 uncultured bacterium
GAAATTGCCGGGGAAATGAACCTGCCCAAGGATATGCTGGCCAATCAAATTAACGGCCTATTCCAAAAAGTCAAGATCCAAAACCGTCTGGAGCTGTTGAAAAAAATCCATGACCTGCACTAAAAGCGGGCAAAGCGGAAAATAAATGATTTGTCTCACGCCAGCAGGGAACGGTCGCGACCGTTCCCTACAACATCACTACGAAGGATGCCTCCCTGCCACTAATGCAAAACCGGAAAATTTATCCGTACAAAAAACGTATATCTTACTGCCACAGTATCTGAACCTCGTTCACGGTTTGTAGTAGCCTTCCCACAATCCCTGGATAAACTTGGCCACATTCTGTCCCAGCGTGCGGATGCGGTAGCCCCCTTCCTGTACAACCATGGAGGTGTAATGCAACCGGCCCAACTGGTGCCCAAGATGGTGAAAGTCATGCCCTGTAAAAGGCCAGGAGCCCGTGGGATCGCCTTTGGCGGTGTCCGCGCCAAAAGCAATGACCAGAAATTTGGGATTAAACCGGATAATTTTTTGCACGGCCTCTTTCAAAACCTCTTGGTATAACTCAGGGGTAATGGTCTCCGGCAGGGGATAATTCCAATTATACCCCAGACCCGGGCCGTACCCTCTTTCGCTTTTAAAGCCCGTGAAATAAGGAAAGGCGATGTTGGGGTGGCCATGGAGCGAAACGGCCAGCACGTCCGAGCGTTCGTAAAAAATGTCCTGCTGGCCGTTGCCATGATGATAATCCACGTCCAGAATGGCCACTTTGCCGTACGGGCTCAAATAAGCCGCGGCAATGGCTGTGGTGTTTAAATAACAAAAACCGCCGAAGAGCTTTTTTTCCGCATGATGCCCGGGCGGCCGCACCAGCACATAGGCCGGCGAACTGCCCTGAATCAGTTCCCGGGCTGCACTGAGCGCGCAATCCACGGCGCTGCGGGCCGCCAAAAAGGCGTTGCGGTTCAGGGGCGTAAAGGTATCCATGCAATAATAACCGGCCCGGATAGCCAATTCATGGGGCGGCCGGTGGGGATTGCGCACGGGAAAGACGTAAGGATAAATCGATTTAATTTCCGGCATGGACAGGCTGACCCGTTTCAGGTAGTGGTAAAATTCAGGGGCATGCACTGCAGTAATATACTTATCGGAAAAGCGGGCGCTGCGGACGGTCAAACACAACTGCTGCTTGGTCAGCTCACGCAGAATGGCATGGATGCGCACCGGGGCCTCCACATAGCCGTTTTGCTTGATATGATGAATGTCGTGCTGGACATTGTAGAACAATTTAATTTTTCGGTCCCTGGGAATGCCCGCGGTGATAAGCGGCACGCTTTCTTTACGGTACCGGAAAGGCCGCAGTTGCACCGGCTGGTCGTTGATGGATTGCACCACGCTGTCCACATAAGACCGAGGACAAAGGTCGCCGTACTTGCGCTCCAAAATGGCCCGCACAATGGTACGAGTTTTATCGCGGCCAAGGACGCGGTGTTTGCCCAGGTCGTCGAACATCAAATAGGGCGGTGAATCATCTTCCGGTGTCAGCGGTGTCTCGTAGAGGGTATTGATGATGGGCCGGACGCCGTAACGTTCGTAAAAAGCCAGACGCGCCGCATTTTGCTTGAGGGCCTTGGAATCTTTACACAGGGCCGGATCATCGGGCAGGCATTCAAAAAACAGGCCGATCACCCCCAGGTAATGGCATTCATCGCGCACCCGTTCATAGAGCACGCCGCCGATACCGATGCCGGTCTTGGCCTTGCTGGTGGCAATAAAATCAAGAAAACAAAAGTTTAAATCAGGCGCGTAATTGAGCAGCACAAACCCCTGTACCACCCGTTGCAGGGATTCGGCCACGATCAGAATGGTGCGGTATTTGTATTTAAGAGGATTGTTCAATTCTTCCGGGATTTTTTCAATTTTTTCTGCTTTGATGGCCGGAAACTGCTCGCGGATAATTTGCTGAACCTGGCGCAGGGCGTCCAGGTCGGCTTCAGCCTGATCGTTGAGGACCTGCCTAAGGTTGATCATGGCGCACTGCTGCTCAGCTTTTTCATGAAGACTATCCGGTCATCCCCATCAGCGTAATAATCGGGAATGCGGGCCACTTCAAGGTACCCCTGGCGCAAATAAAACTGCCGGGTGGGTTCATACAGCGGTCTTCCCGCAGTCTCAATATAAATGATCCCGCCTTTGGCTCCCCTGATCATCTGCTCCATGCGGCTGAGCAGTTGGCGTCCGATGCCCTGGTCTTGCCAGGCTTTGGCCACAGCCAGCCAGTAAATGTCAAAGCGGTGGCTGGTAAGAGGAATGGGCCCGAAGCACCCGTAGCCGATCATTTGGCCCTCATATTCGGCGAAAAGAAAGTCATAGCCGCTGACCTCGCCTTGGGTTAATCCGGCCTCCACCAGTTCCTTGGCCACTTCGATTTCATTGCCGTAAAAAAAACCGGTGGTGCGCAGCAAATTCTCCACTGCACCTTGATCCGATTCCATCACCTCACGGCGCCAACTCAGGTTGCGCTGGTTACTGATGCCGGTCTCCATGCTGAATCCTCCCTTTTGGATTAGATGTTGTAGGGAACGGTCGCGACCGTTCCCTACAGAGACTGTGTCATAAAGGGCAGACACAGGGACCTGCCCTATTTTTAACTGTTGCAACACAGTCTCACAAGGTGTGAGACGGCAACCCTTTCATTCCGATTTAGCCGGCTTATTAAGCGCCACTTTGAGCAAACGCTGAATTATCTTGGCCGCCGGATAGCCGGCACGGCCGGCCGCGGCGATAAAGCCCGAATCAGGCGCAATGCCGGGATTGGCGTTAAGCTCAAGTACAAACAACCGGCCAGCCTGGTCTTCCCGGAAATCCACGCGGCCATAGCCGTTGAAGTCAAAGGTATGCCAACATTGCCGCGCCATTTCCTTGAGGTTCAACGTCAGGGACTCGTCTTCCACAAATTGGCGCCGGGTCTGTTGGCAGGCCTCGCTGGCAGCCATCCATTTGGCCTGATAGGTCAGGATCTTGGGTTTGTTTTCCGGCCATGGCTCGAAGACCATTTCAGCAGGCGGCAGAACTTCCACGCCTTCATCTTCGCGTTCTATCAACGCCACATTGTATTCCCGACCGTTGGTAAAGGTTTCGACCAACAATGGCTGCCGGTAAAGCGCCAACAAACGGCTTATATCCTGGCGTAACCTGTCGGGAGAGGCAAAGTAAATGTTGTCGTGAATGCCCACCGAGGCGTCTTCCCAGGCCGGTTTCACGATCCAGGGCCCGGGGATTTTCAATTCCAGCACCCCGCCTTTATAAACCTGCCAAGCCGGGGTGCGAATGCCGTTTTTCTCCATCAAGGCTTTGGCCAGCAGTTTGTCGGTGGTGGTCAACATGGCGGCATAATGGCAGCCCGTGCAGGGTACGCCCAACACCGCCCACAACCCTGCGGCCGCGGCCTGAATACGCGGATCCTTGCCATGGCTTTCAAGCAGATTAAACACCACGTCCGGCTGATAGTGCATCAGGCTGACCAGCTCTTTATCCATGCTCTTCTGTCCCAGGGGCAGGGCAAAGCGCCGGTGGTCATGGTGGTATTTTTTCAAGGCTTTGACCACCAGACCGGCCTCTTCCAGCACATCCATCACATCAGGATTATTTTTATCAGGGGTATTGTAACAAACCGCCACTTTCATGGTAACTCCTAACCTGGACAAGCCGAATAAAATTCTTCACCGCAAAGACGCCAAGCTCGCAAAGGAAAGCGATATTCTGTTGAAAAGAAATTGTTTGCGAAAAAACTTTGCGACCTTGGCGCCTTTGCGGTGAGATTTTGTTGCCATGTTGAGATGAATTTCAATACTAAATTACTAAGCTGCTTTCTTGTCCGTGGCCGGCAGCGGTGGCATCCGTTCCTGGGCCGAACACACGATGCCTTTGATCAGATCCGGATAAGGCATGCCTAGATGCCGGCACAGGATGGGAAGATCGGAATCCACTGGATTCAAGCCGGGCAGGGGGTTGATTTCCATGAAATGAAGGCGGCCGTTGCGGTCTTCACGCAAGTCCACCCGCCCCACATCGCGGCATTCCAAGGTCTGATAGGCGGTCAAGGCCACAGTCGCGGCCTGCCGGATTAATTCCTGGTCCTGAACCAATTCATAGCGCACAAAGTCGTGATAGTATTTTTTGTTGCGATAGGAATAAAAGTCCTCCCAGGCTTCGGCATTCATCTTGATTTCCAATGTCCCCAATACACGGGCGGCTGCGCCCGTGCCGATAATACCCACGGTCAGCTCCCGGCCGGGCAGGTACTCCTCCACCAGCACCGGCTGGCGGCATTGGTCCAGCACCGCGGCCACGGTTTGTTGCAGGTCCTGGTAATGCCGCACCAGGGCATTGGATTGGATGCCCTTGCCCGTGCCTTCGTACACCGGTTTGACAAACAAGGGATAAGCCAGTCCGCCTTGTTCCACGGCTTGATGCAATTGGGACAGATCAGCCACCACCGCGAATTTGGCGGTAGGCACGCCCGCATGGTCCACCAGCCGTTTGGTCATGGCTTTGTCCAGACTCATGCTCAGGGTTAAAGGATCGCTGAAGGTATAGGGAATCTGATAGGCCTCCAAAATGGCAGGCACCTGCGATTCCCGGTTTCGGCCCCATAAGCCTTCGGCAATGTTGAACACCAAATCCCAGCGCTGGTTGCTGGCCAGCTGTTTGACCAGGGCATTGATGTTGCCGATCATCACCGGCGTGTGGCCGAGCCGGATCAACGCATCGGCAATGGCGGCAATGGTGTCCTCTGAATCAAACTCCGCCGCCTGCTCTTCGCTCAGGCCCGCAGCCAGATACACTTTTTTCAGATCATAGGTTAATCCGATTTTCATTTTCGTCACCAGTGAGGTTATTTGAGTAATTCTTTCTGCTTTCCAAGTCGGCAAAGCCGGAATTTTTTTTTCTCACCAAGCGCTCAGAGCTCACAGAGGAAAAGCAACGCCTATATTTTCTTGGTCTTTCTCGGTGCTCTCTGTGAACTCCGTGAGAAATTTTTCTATTTGGCAGGGGCACGGCGCTTGTCCCGCGAATGCTGGGACGCCGTGCCCCTACGATTTCAATTATTCACGCGTCATCATAGAACTTGCTGACACAGGATTTAAATGCTCAGCCTCCACGCGCCCGTCGCCGTTGCCAACGCTCGCTCTGGAGAGGTGCCACGATACGGGTTCCGGGTACGGCATTGGACTTTAAAAGCTGGGGCTGTTTGCCTGCACTCCGCCTGCTCCGCTCAGCGCTTTCCTGAGGGTTCTCACAAACCACAATCATGCCTTCATAATTGCGCAGCATCACTTCCTGGGGGCTGGCGCTGAGCAGATAAAAGGGCTGCAGGGGTATTTTGCCGCCGCCGCCGGGCGCATCCACCACAAAGGTGGGAATGCACATCCCTCCTGTGTGCCCGCGCATGGCCTCGATGATTTCCAGCCCCTTAAGCACATTGGTCCGGAAATGGTCCACCCCGGCCACAGGATCGCATTGAAACAGGTAGTAAGGCCTTACCATGATCCGCTGCAGGGCATGATTAAGATCAAGCATGGCCTCCACCGAATCGTTGATGCCCTTGAGCAGCACGGTCTGGTTGGACACGGGAATGCCGGCCAGCTGCAGCTTGTTGCAGGCCTCCTGCGCTTCCAAGGTGATTTCCTGTTTGTGATTGAACTGCGTGTTGACCCACAAGGGGCGATGCCGCTTGAGCACAGCCACCAGCTCGTCCGTAATACGCATGGGCAGCACCACCGGCACCCTCGTCCCGATGCGGATGACTTCCAGATGCGGAATTTTACGCAAATCCGTCAAAAAACTGTTGAGCAGGTCGAGATTCATGATCAGCGGATCGCCGCCGGAAATAATCACCTCGCGCACGTTTCTGGTATTCTTGACATACTCCACCATTTTTTCCAGGTCCAGCCGGGAACAGGCATACTCCCCGCTTTTCCAGATGCGCTTCCTGGTGCAGTGACGGCAATACATGCTGCAGGTGCTGGTGACAATGGCCAGTACCCGGTCAGGATAG
>CAYVTN010000197.1:0-6038 GCA_964454395.1 uncultured bacterium
AACGAGGGAACCGTGTTGCAATTGGCGGGCAAGGAAAAACCTGTGCTTCCGGGCAAGTGGAATGCCTATACCGGCAGGCGGTCTTTCCAGGCTGTGGCTCTGTCCGTGGCGCTGGCGCGTGAAAAAGCAGTAGACGCCGTGGTGACCGCGCCCATCTGCAAACAAGCCTGGCAGGCGGCAGGCATTCCCTTTCCGGGGCATACGGAATTGCTGGCTCACTACTGCCGGGTTAAGGACTATGCCATGATGTTTGTGGGCGGGCCCTTTCGCCTGATCCTGGCCACCATTCACCAACCGCTGGCCAAGGTGCCTTCGCTGCTGTCAACAGCATTGATTAAAAGGATGCTTCGCTTGGGAAGCGCGGAATTGAGACATCGCTTTGGCATTGCTCATCCCCGCATCGTCGTGGCGGGCCTTAATCCCCATGCCGGTGAAGGCGGGCTCTTCGGGCAGGAAGAAAAAAAGATTATTATTCCGGCGATCAAAGCGATGCAAAAGCAACGCCAACTAAAAGTCTTCGGCCCCTTTCCGGCGGACACGCTGTTTGCGGAGGCCGGCCAAGGGGCTTATGATCTGGTGCTGGCCATGTATCATGATCAGGGCTTGATCCCTTTTAAAATGCTGGCGCTGCACAGTGGGGTCAATGTCACGGCCGGCTTGCCCATTATCCGCACCTCGCCGGATCACGGCACGGCCTTTGCCATTGCCGGCAAGGGCCAGGCCAATCCGGGTTCCATGATCGCTGCCTTAACCACAGCGGCCGCCATGGCCAAGCAGCAGGAAGACGGTTAGAATGCGCATAGGGGGCGAAACCTATTTCGTCCCGACCAGGGTACAATTTTTCTGGAGATTGAAATAAAAACAACGTAGAATAATTCCAATCTACTGCTTCAGCATATTGACCAGGAAAACATCCGGCTATAACCGGCCATGAAGCCATGTTCAACTACCGATTTCAAGCCGCTATCATCACCAACTGATTTTACGGGGATCCAAATTCAAGTACGGGGAGGGTTAAAATGGCTTCCATTAATGGCAAAACAGCCTTGGTCACCGGCGCGTCATCGGGCATCGGTAAAGCGACGGTGGAAGAGCTTCTTTCGGCAGGGGCCAAGGTTTACGGTGCTGCACGGCGGGTGGATAAAATGGAGGACTTGCAGGCCAAAGGCGCGCGGGTGCGGGCCATCGATGTCACCAAAGAGGACTCCATGGTATCGGGTATTAAGGCCATTCTTGAACAGGAAGGATCCGTGGACATCCTGGTCAACAATGCAGGCTATGGTTCTTATGGGGCTGTTGAGGATGTGCCGCTGGAAGAAGCGCGGCGTCAATTTGAAGTTAATATTTTCGGCCTGGCCCGGCTGACGCAGCTGGTGTTGCCCAAGATGCGGGAAAAGCGGTACGGCAAAATCGTCAACATTTCCTCCATGGGCGGAAAAGTCTATACCAGTTTCGGCGGGTGGTACCATGCCACCAAGCATGCGCTGGAAGGGCTCTCCGACTGCCTGCGGCTGGAAACCGCGCCCTTTGGGATTGATGTGATCATCATTGAACCGGGCGGTATTGCCACGCCTTGGGGGATTATTGCCGGAGAAAACTTAAGGGAAACTTCAGGGCAAGGGGCCTATGCAGGCCTGGCCAACAAAGCTGCTGATGCCCTGATCAAACGCTACTCATCCAATCAGCTCACGTCACCGGCCGTGATTGCACAAACAATCCTAAAAGCGCTGACCGCCGGGAGACCCAAGACCAGATATGCCGTGGGCTATATGGCCAAGCCCGCCTTGTGGATGCGCCATTGGCTGAGCGATCGCATGTTTGACTTTTTAATTAAAACAATGGGAAGCTGACGCCCTTGATTTCATGGGATACTCCACGACGGCAAATAGGCTGAAGTCAAAATAAAAGTTGAGGCTTATGGCAAAACCGAGGTTAGGACAGCATTTTTTAAAAGACGCAAGTTTCCTTGCTAAAATTCTCAAAGCCGCCGAGGTGGGGCCGGAAGATGCGGTGATTGAAGTCGGACCGGGCAAGGGCATTTTGACCAAGGCCTTATGCCGTCAGGCCGGGTTGGTGCTGGCGCTGGAGTTGGATGAACGCCTGGCCGACGGGCTGCATGAACGGCTGGGGCATTTGGAGAATCTGGAGATCCGCAAGGCTGATGCCCGCTACGTGGACTGGAATACGCTGGGTATGGAATTAAAGCAGCGCGGCTTTGCCCATCTCAAATTGGTCTCCAACTTACCCTATTATCTGGCCACCCAGATGGTGATCCACGCCATGGCAGCCGAGCACGGGGTCGAACGCTTGGTGGTCATGGTGCAGGAAGAAGTGGCGCGCCGGATGGACGCCGTGCCCGGGCACAAGGATTATGGCGCCTATAGCGTGGCGGTACAGTATTATGCCAGCACCAAGTATATTTGCACCGTGCCGGCCAAAGCGTTTAACCCGCCGCCCCAGGTGTCCTCGGCGGTGGTGCGGCTGGATAAAA
This sequence comes from uncultured bacterium, assembly GCA_964454395.1. GTDB lineage: Bacteria > Oederibacteriota > JAAXVQ01 > JAAXVQ01 > JAUVAV01 > CAVQBK01. The sequence continues at coordinate 2,492 of CAYVTN010000197.1, forward strand.
GGCCGGCGCCTGCATTGGCGGTGGAGGATGTGGACCGTTTTTTTTATTTGGTCCACGCCATGTTCAACCATCGGCGCAAGACCCTGCGCAAATGTCTGACCGGCGCCGGGGGCGTGCCCGACCAAGGCGCGTGGGATATGATCATCAGCCGGGCCGGCCTGGACCCCTCGCAACGGCCGGAAACATTAAGCATGGAGCAGTTGGGACGGCTGTATCAGGAAAGTGTCAAGCAATAAGCTGACAGAGCAGCCGTAGGACAATTATTTATTCCAATCGATGGAGGCAAGCATGAGTATTGGCATTATTAATTCCGGCAAGAGTATTAAAACCGAAACCCTGATCATCGCGGCAATGGAAGGCGCGGCACCGCAAGGTCTGAATCAGGATGTGGATCAGCAGCTGAGCCACCTGCTCGCCTTGGGTGATCTGAAAGGGGAAAAAGAGGAAGTTATTGTGGTTTATCCCCAGGGGCAAAATGTCAAACGGGTGGTGGTGGTTGGCCTGGGCAAGGAACAAGAGGTCACCTTGGAGCTGATCCGCCAGGCTGTGGCCAGGGGTATCAAAAAAGTCCAGGCCCTGAAAAGTGTTCAGGCTACGGTGGACTTGGAAACATTTCTGGTGAACCAGCTTGATATTCAAGCTGTGGCGGAAGCCGCAGCCCTGTCGGCCGTGCTCAACCAATACCGCTTTGATACCTATAAACCGGAAAAGGACACGCCGCTTAAAGTGAACTTGGCTTTTTCCAAACCAGAGGCCATCCGGAAGGCCGTGCAATTCGGCCAGACCGTGGCGGAGGGCGCCAATTTCGCCCGCAGCCTGGGCGATATGCCGCCCAATGAACTTTACCCGGAGAGCCTGGCCAAGGCTGCGCAGGCCATGGTGCGCACGCACCCCAACCTGGCCATCAACGTCATGAAAAAAGCGGAGCTGGAAAAGGCCGGCTTTCGGGCTTTGCTGGCGGTTGGTCAGGGCAGCGTCCATCCGCCGGTGTTCATGGAATTGACCTATCAGGGCGGCAAGGCCGGTCAAAAGCCGATTGTGCTGGTGGGCAAAGGCATTACCTTTGATTCCGGCGGCATCTCACTCAAGCCGGGCGCGCAAATGGATGAAATGCGCTTTGACATGTGCGGTGCTGCCGCCGTGCTGGGCGTTCTCAAGGCAGCTGCAGAACTCAAGCTGCCGCTCAACCTCATCGGCATGATCTCCTCAGCGGAAAACCTGCCCTCCGGCAGTGCTTACCGGCCCGGCGATATCGTGCGCTCCCTCTCGGGCAAAACCATTGAAGTGCTCAACACCGATGCCGAAGGCCGGGTCGTGCTGGCTGATGCGCTTCACCGGGCCACCCAGCGCCGGCCCGAATGCATTGTGGATTTTGCCACCCTGACCGGCGCGGTGATCGTAGCCCTGGGCCACGTGGCCGCCGGGCTGGTGACCAATCAGGACAGCCTGGGCCAGGAGTTGCTGGCCGCAGGCCAGGCTTCGGGTGAGCGTTTGTGGCAGCTGCCGCTGTGGGATGAGTACCGCGATTTGATTAAAAGCGACATTGCCGATGTGGCCAACATCAGCAAAGACCGCAGCGCGGGCACCATCACGGGCGGCGCCTTTTTGGAGAAGTTTGTGAACAATATCGCCTGGGCCCATCTGGACATTGCCGGTACGGCCTGGGGACAGAAGAACGCGCTTTACGGCAAAGGCGTGACCGGAGCGGGCGTGCGCGTGGTCATGGACTGGCTGCGGTCCAAAATAAAAAAATAGGGGATGACGGGCGGTTGACAAGCGCCTGTTACGATGTATACTATACATCATTGGAGGTGAGGCCGGATGCACCGCACGCAAATCTATCTTTCGGACGCGCAACTGCTTTATTTGCATAATTTGAGCAGAAAACGTCAAAAAAAACTATCGGAACTGATTCGGGAAGCTATTGACCAATACTATGTCATTGAAAAACAGCAGGACGTGTCCCATGCCATTGATGCTGTTTTTGGGCTCTGGTCCAATCGCCGGGATTTACCTGATACGGGAACCTACCTGCGTGAATTACGTAAATCCGTCCGTTTGAAGCGGATGAAGCGATGAAGAAAATTTTACTGGATAGCGATATCATCATTGAAATTCTCAGGCGAAATCAAAAAATCGCCGATGGACTTAAGCGCATGGCCGCCAAGAATGTCCGTTTGTTTTTTTCTCCTGTGGTGTTGGCGGAAGTCAGGGCCGGTATGCGGCCTAAAGAAAAAGAAGCGACCATGGGCTTTTTTGATGCCTTGGAGTGCATCCCCATCAGCCGGGAAATTGGAGAAAAAGCGGGTCGATATTTAAATCAATATCACCGGAGTCACGGCGTGGAATTGGGAGATGCGCTTATTGCGGCGTCGGCTTTTTCAGAAGCCACTTCCTTATTGACCCTTAATCGAAAACACTATCCCATGAAAGATATTCATTTACTTATCCTTTAACCCGGCCAAACTGGGATTCCGTAGGGGCGAACGGTGTTTGCCCCTACAAATGAAATTTATCTGCCCCGACCGGAATAAATATTATTATAAAAGGGACGCCTTCGGCTGCGCTAAATGCCTGTGTCTTAGAAACACAGAATGCCCTTCCGTTAATCCGGAAAGTAGGCCAAAGGGCTTATTTGTAGGGGGGGAATAATGTCTATTCAACAATACAACCAAGTTGTTGACATTTCCGGTTGGGAAATATATGAAGAGGTGTATTCTGAAGGCGCTCGGGAGAAAAGTTCCGTTTATTGTCCGTTCGACACTGCTTATCCTTTTCTAATACCGAAATATCGGTATATGTTTAAACAGTCATCGTATCGTTATCCATCGCAATTTTGGAATGAGATCATTGCTTATCATATTGGAGAAATGCTTGATATCAATGTTCCACCGGCTTTTGTGGCTATTGATTCAGTGAAAAATAAAATCGGCGCTTTAATTGAATGGTTTTATACAGAACCGACGAATTATGTGCACGGTGGGGATTACCTGCAAAGAATAATACCGCAATTCGACAGGGTAAAGGGTACACAACATAATTTAAAAAGCGTTTTTAGATTTGGGAATTTTTTAAAAGAAAAAGGATATTTAAGGCCAACAGAAAACTGGGTCACCATTTGGACGGAATATTTAACGTTTGACGTGCTTATAGGCAATACGGACCGGCATCAGGAAAATTGGGGTGTGTTGTGGGAGCGTGATAAAAATAATGAAAATAAGCCATCTGCAACCTTATCGCCGGCATTTGATAATGGAACAAGTTTAGGATCTGAAATATTGGAGGAAAATTTACAACAATATTTAAATCGGGAAAAGTTGGAGCGGTATATTAATAAAGGCCGGCACCATATGAAATGGAGCGCAAATGATCCGGATAAGGAAGGCCACTTTTCCATGCTGGAAAAATTGATTCGGCAACATGAAGGCGCCAAGGAAATTATTCAGTTGATGATTGCGAAGTGTGATTTAATTAAAATAAAGGAAATTCTGGAGTATCTTTCCGGATTTAAAGTTGCTATATTCTTATCCAAGGAAAGATGTCGGTT
>CAYVTN010000198.1:0-5998 GCA_964454395.1 uncultured bacterium
ATCCCCAGGTGACGCTGGCGGCGGTGACCTCCGAATCCTATGCAGGCCAGCCCTTGTCATCCTTGTACCCGGCCTTGCATCAAGAAGGCGACATGATCCTCAGCCGCGTGGCCGATACGCCGCTCGAGCCTGAAAAAGTGGATGTCGTCTTTTTAGGCCTTCCTCACGGGGAATCCATGAAACTGACGCCGCAAATTGCAGCCACGGGCGTTAAGGTCATTGACCTCTCCGGTGATTTTCGCTTTCGCGATGTCCGTGTTTACGAAAAGTGGTACCACCAGGAACATACGGCTCCCGAGGCGGCTGCGGAAGCGGTGTATGGAATGCCCGAGCTTTTCCGGGACAGCATCAAATCGGCCCGCTTTGTGGCCAATCCAGGCTGCTATGTGAGTGCTACGGTATTGGCCTTGTATCCTCTGTTGCGTCACGGCCTGGTGGAAGCACAGGCCATTATTGCGGACGCCAAATCGGGCATCAGCGGCGCAGGCCGCAAGGCCAACCCGGGCCTTATGTTCAACCGCATCAGTGAAAACGTGATCCCTTATAAAATCGGAGGCCAGCATCAGCATACACCGGAGATGGAGCAAGCCTTGAGCCTGGCCACCGGCCACGAGGTCAGGTTGAGCTTTACTCCTCAAATGGTGCCCGCCAAAAGGGGCATTTTGACCATGGTTTATGGCCGGCTGAAGCACCCGGCCACCACCCAAGAGGTGGAGCAGGCTTATATTGATACTTATGCGAATGAGCCTTTCATCAGATTGCGTTTGGGGCAGGCCACCTGGCCTGAGTTGGCCATGGCCGTGGGCAGCAATTACTGCGTGATCAAAACCATGGTGGACGAGCGCAACGGCCTGGTAATCAGCGCAGCGGCCATTGACAATCTCATTAAGGGCGCGTCCGGTCAAGCCATCCAGAACATGAACCTCATGTTTGATCTGGAGGAGACCATGGGTCTGCCCCAGGAAGGACTGATTCCATGATTGTAACCGCCAAAAAAGGCATTCTTGCACCCCGGGGATATACAGCGGCAGCAGGCGCCGTGGGCATACGCAAATCAGGCAAAAAAGATTTAATGCTGCTTAAGTCAGACTTGCCGGCCACCGCAGCCGCCCTGTTTACGGTCAACCAGTTTACCGCCGCGCCGGTGGAGCTTTCCCGCGCGTATTTGCGCCAGGCCAAAACCCATGTGGGTGTGATGATGAATTCCGGCTCAGCCAATGCCTGCACTGGCAAGGCCGGCTACCGGGATGCCGTGGCCTTGACCAAGGCTGCGGCATCCGCACTGGGATGCACGGCCCAGCAAGTGCTCATGGCCTCTACCGGCGTGATCGGGCAACGCCTGCCGGTTAACAAAATGGTGGAAGCTTTACCGGCCTTGAGCCGAGGACTGCAAAGCACCAAGGGACTGGAAGCTGCCCAAGCCATCATGACCACAGATCGCGTGCCCAAAATGGCGGAAGCCGGCTTTAACCTTAATGGTCAAAAAATCACCATTGGCGGCATGGCCAAGGGATCAGGCATGATTCATCCCAACATGGCCACCATGCTTTGCCTGCTCACCACGGATGCAGCCATTCCCAAGGCAGCCTTGACGCGTTTGCTTAAGAAAGCCGGGCAATCGACGTTTAATGCCATTAGCGTGGACGGCGAATGTTCCACCAATGATACGGTCTTTCTCCTGGCCAATGGCGCGGCCGGGGCCAAGGCCAAATTAACCACAGCCAAGGAGCAATTGCTTTTCCTGGAAGCGCTGACCGCGGTGATGGACAAGCTGGCCGAGGATATTGTGCGCGACGGCGAAGGCGCCACCAAATTTATGGAGATCATTGTCAAGGGCGCGGCCAATGACAATGAGGCCATGACCGCAGCCCGGGCCATTGGGGATTCCCAATTGGTTAAAACCGCGGTTTATGGGGAAGATGCCAATTGGGGCAGGATTCTGCAGAGCCTGGGCGCCACCCCGGTCCGGCTCAATCCGAATAAGGTGACCGTTAAAATCAACGGCCTGCAGTTGGTCAAAAATGGCCTGGACAGCGGTGTATCCGTGACCCAAGGCAACCAAACCTTAAAAAAGAAACGAGTGGCCATTGAGGTCAATCTTTACTCAGGACCAGGCCAAGCCCGGTACCGCACCTGTGACTTGTCCAAAGCCTATATTGATATCAATGCGGGCTACCGATCCTGACAAAGTCCTTGCCACCCGAAAGTTTCTTAAAAGGACCATTCATGTCTGCCATGGAATTGTTGACCATTCCTCACTGGAACGCCTATGAACTGCTCGATGCAGGAGACGGGCTCAAGTTGGAAAGGTTCCACGACCACATCCTGATCCGTCCGGAACCGCAAGCCCTGTGGCCTGCCCAATGGCCCCGCAGCCAATGGGACCAATTGGCTCATTTTCAATTTATTCCCACCGGCAGCAACAGCGGCCATTGGAAAAAAATAAAAGAAGCCTCCGAACAGTGGCTGATCGACTATCCTCTGGCTGATAAGCAAAAAATAACCATGAGGCTGGGGCTGACGGCCTTCAAGCATGTCGGCCTTTTTCCCGAGCAGGCCGCCAATTGGGACCTTATTTATAAAGCCATGGGCACCCTGCAAACGCCAAAATTTCTCAATTTGTTTGCTTATACCGGCGCCGCCTCCCTGGCGGCCCGGTACGCCGGCGCGGAGGTGGTGCATGTGGACAGCATCAAGCAAGTGGTGCGCTGGGCGCAGACCAATGGGGAACTCAATCACTTGGATCAGATTAGGTGGATGGTTGATGATGCCCTGAAATTTGTGAAAAGGGAGATCAGGCGCGGGCACCTGTACCAGGGCATTGTCCTCGATCCGCCGGCTTATGGCCACGGCCCCAATGGCGAAAAGTGGAAATTGGAAGATCATCTGGCCGCCCTGATGGACCAAGTTCTGCACCTGCTCGATCCAAAAAACCATTTGTTGATCCTCAATGCCTACAGCCTGGGTCTGTCAGCCCTGGTGCTGGAAAACCTCCTGGCGCCCTACAGCCGGCAGCACCACTCCAGCCTGTCCATCGGCGAATTGTACCTCCAAGCCGAATCCGGCGTCAAACTGCCGCTGGGGGTATGGGGGCGGTTGAGCAAAAGTGTGGACTTATTTAATCAAAAATTCCCTTCAGCAAAGAAGACGGTTTAACCTTAAACATTTCGGCCAGCTTGTAAAGCGTTGTAAGCTTATGGGGCTTGCCGGATTCCAGCTGCCGGTAAAACTTGACTGTAAATCCGAAATTAACCACATCTTCCAATGCAATACCACGCGCCAGGCGAAGCCGTTTGTATCGTCTGCCCAGCTTTTTCCAGCATGGATCATCAGATGAACCAGAATTCTTGGGCATTTTGCACCTCCTCAGTATGGTTGTGTTAATGATAAAACAATTGAAATTTAATTCAACAAAATAAAGTAAGTAACTAAAAATACAATAAAAATATTGACAATATTTTTATTTTAAAATATAGTAATTTGCAGGTAGTAAATTAAGTTACTTATGGAGAAATTATGAAATTGTTATTAAAGGAAATAGCGGAAATACAATCGGGATACCAATCAACCGGAAAGATAATGCCCAATTCGGACGGGTCCCACAGGCTCATCCAAGCCAAGGACATGAGGGAGCACCATGGCATTGACTTCAGCGTCCTCGTAAGATTCCAGCCCGTAAGGAAGCCCGAACTTTATCTGGTCAGGAAAAACAATATTTTATTTCAGGGCCGGGGATTTAATCATCATGCCATTCACATTGAAGATTGCCCTGAGCATGTTTTGGCAGCCAGTACTTTTTACATCATCAGAATCAAAAGCAGCGCCATACGTCCCGCTTATCTGACCTGGTGGCTTAATCAGTTTTCAGTGCAAAATGAGTTACAGGAGAAAGCCGGTAGCAGCTACATGTCTTTTGTGCCCATAAAAGTTTTAGCGGATATTAAAATTGAGTTACCTTTGCTTGAAATACAGGATAAGATTGTGGCCTTGATTGTTTTAAAAAACAGGGAAGCCGGTTTGCTGGATGATCTGAAGAAGCACAAGGAAAAGTTGATCAACCAATTATGCATGAATAAAATCTTTCAGGCAGGAGTTAAAAGATGAACCCCAAAGTAAGCCAAAGCATCGTCAATGATCAGGCGTGGAAAGCCTGCGACAGCTTCCGCGGCGCCGTTGATCCTTCGGAATATAAAAACTACATTTTGACCATGCTGTTTATTAAATATGCCGGCGATTTATGGAAAGACAAACGGCGCGACTATGAAGAAAAATATAAAGGTGATGTCATGAGGATAGAGCGCGCGTTGAACCGGGAACGTTTTGTAGTGCCGCCTGAATCGGAATTTGATTTTTTGTTCAAAAAGCGGGAGGCGGACAATATCGGCGAGATGATCAACCTTGCTTTGGAAAAGCTGGAAGAAGCCAACCAGGCCAAACTGGAGGGCGTCTTTCGCAACATCGACTTTAACAGTGATGCCAATCTCGGCCAAGCCCGGGAACGCAACCGTAGGCTGAAAAACTTGCTCACCGACTTTGGCGATGAAAAAATGGATCTGCGGCCGTCGCATGTGGGCAACCGCGATGTCATCGGAGATGTTTATGAATACCTGATCGAACGCTTCGCAGCCGGGGCCGGCAAAAAAGCGGGCGAGTTCTACACGCCTCCGGAAGTCTCGACGCTGATCGCCGAATTGATGGACCCGAAGGAAGGGAATAAAATTTGCGACCCGGCCTGCGGCTCCGGCTCCCTGCTGATCAAAGTCGGCAAACACGTGGGTTCGCCCAATTATTTCCTGGGTGGCCAGGAAAGCAACGGCTCCACTTGGTCCCTGTGCCGCATGAACATGTTCCTGCATGAAGTGGACAATGCCCGCATCGAATGGTGCGATACCATCACCAACCCCAAGCTCTTGGAAAAAGATGAGCTGATGCGCTTCAACATCGTGGTGGCCAATCCACCCTTTTCCCCGGAAAAATGGGGCATTGATGAAGTGGAGCACGACAAGTACAACCGTTTCTGGCGCGGCCTGCCGCCCAAAAGCCGGGGAGATTACGCTTTTATCACCCACATGGTGGATATTGCCAGGGAGAAGGAAGGCAAGGTGGCGGTGATTGTGCCCCACGGCGTTCTCTTTCGCGGCGGCGCGGAAGGAAAAATCCGGCAGAAATTTATTGAAGAGAACATCCTGGAAGCCGTCATAGGCCTGCCCGCGCAACTCTTTTTTGGAACCGCCATTCCGGCCGCCATTATGATTTTCAACAAAGGCCGCCAACCCTGGGCAAAAGCCAAAACCAGGCGGGACCAGCACGTCCTGTTTATCGACGCCAGCCGGGAATTTGATGACCATAAAAAACAAAACAAACTGCGCCCACAGGACATCAAAAAGATCACCGATACCTGCAAAAGTTTTAAGGAACTCCCCAAATATGCCCATCCGGCCACTTTGGATGAGCTCAAGGAAGCGGAATTTAATCTCAATATTCCCAGGTATGTGGATACCTTTGAGGAAGAGGAAGACGTGGATATCAAGGCCGTGCAGGAAGAAATAGAGCACATAGAAGGGGAGTTGAAGGAGACCAGGAAGGAAATGGATAAGTATTTGAAGGAATTGGGGTTGGTGTGAAGCGTAGGGGCGTATATGATTCCGTAGGGACACGGCATGCCGTGTCCCTACAACAAGCTGAATGCAAAAAACGAACGAGGCAACAGATGATCAAACGGAAAGCACCCCAAAAGGGCATAGAAATGATTAATAATAAAAAGCACTTGACTCGGATAGCAAGTACGGCGATAATATCAACAGCATACCCGCCAAGCCTCTCGTCCTTTGGACTGAAGCTCAATTCTGGCGGGTTTTTCTTTTTTTGGAGGTTTTTTTATGGAATATAAAAAACCTCCTCTCGCCTTTGAAGATCAAGCAGACAAGCTCATTAGTCGCGGACTTATCGCTGATCGCGCACGGCTTATCGAAAGATTAAAGCGGGTTAATTATTATAG
>CAYVTN010000199.1:0-5985 GCA_964454395.1 uncultured bacterium
TAGCCTCTTCCCTGCTTTTTACAAAAAATCAAAAATTAACCTTGACAAATAAACCATGCTGTCATATCTTCTTTACTCTATATTTGCTGATGGGATTCGTATGCCCAAATCTTTTTGTTGTACCCGGGGTCCATTACCCCTGACCAAAATCAAGTGTTTTTTATTCCAGTTCCGTTTTGGGGTGAGGAGGAGACTGCATGCCCAAAGCCCAGTTAAACCCAAGAAATCGCAAGTATTTTAACCGACTTCCAGAAATGATGGCCATTCCCAACCTGATGGAGATCCAAAAAAAATCTTATGATGAATTTCTGCAAATGGATGTGCTTCCGGAAGAAAGAAAGAACCAAGGCTTGCAATCGGTTTTTCAAAGCGTTTTCCCTATCTATGATTTCAACAACAACTCCAGTTTAGAGTTTGCCGGCTATACCTTCGGCGAGCCCAAGTACAGCGAAGAGGAATGCCGCGAAAGGGACATGACCTATTCGGCGGCGCTGAAAGTGACCCTGAGACTGGTGGTGCGCGAAGAAGACGAAGAGACCAAGATCAAAAGGATTAAAGATATCAAGGAACAGGAAGTCTTTTTCTGCGAACTGCCCTTGATGACCAACAAAGGCACCTTCATTATTAATGGGGCCGAACGGGTTATTGTCTCACAGCTCCACCGTTCGCCCGGCATTTCCTTTGATGAGGATGAAACCAAAGCCCAGAACCTGGGCCGCCGTTTCATGGTCGCCAGAATCATTCCCTATTGGGGCTCCTGGCTGGAAATCGAGTATGACAACAATGACCTGATGAATGTTCGTATCGACCGCAAGCGCAAAATCCTCATTACCACCCTGCTGCGCGCCATCGGGTACACCACCAATAAAAAGATTATAGATCTTTTCTACACCACCGAGACCATCACCCTCAATGAGAAAGCAGAGGGCCGGATTTTAATGGATGATATGGTGGATGCCGAGACCGGAGAGGTAATTGCGGAATGCAACGCCGCTTTGACGCCGGAATTGGTCAAACGCCTGCAGGAGATGCAGGTGAAAAAAGTGGACGTGGCCAATCCCGGGCATGATGAGATTCTGGCCATGCACAAGACTTTGGCCAAAGATACCTCGCGTTCCAAAAATGAGGCGTTGATTGAAATTTACCGCAAAATGCGCCCCGGTGATCCGCCGACCGTGGAGAGCGCCTCGGCCTTGCTCAATGGCTTGTTTTTTAATCCCAAACGTTACAACCTTTCCCGGGTGGGACGGTACAAACTCAACAAGCGTCTGGGCATGCATGTACCCCTTGATCATAGCACCTTGAAAAAAGAGGACCTGGTGGCCATCATTGCCAAGTTGATCCAGCTTAACCATCAGGATTCAGGCAAGGATGACATCGACCACTTGGGCAACCGCCGCGTCCGGTCTTCCGGCGAGCTGTTGGAAAATCAGTTTCGCATTGGGTTGGCCAGGATCGAGCGGGCGGTGAAGGAACGCATGTCCATTCTGGATATCGACGCCAGCATGCCCAGCAATCTGATCAATGCCAAGCCCGTGGCGGCCGGTGTTAAAGAGTTCTTCGGTTCTTCCCAATTGTCGCAATTCATGGATCAGACCAATCCTTTGGCTGAGTTGACCCACAAACGCCGCTTGTCCGCTCTGGGACCGGGCGGGTTGAACAGGGAAAGGGCCGGGTTTGAGGTTCGTGACGTACACCATACCCATTACGGGCGGGTGTGCCCCATTGAAACCCCGGAAGGCCCGAACATCGGACTGATTTCATCCCTGGCCACCTTTGCCCGGGTCAATGAATTCGGATTTGTGGAAACCCCGTACCGCAAGGTGGATAATGGCCGGGTGACGGACCAGATTGTGTATCTTACCGCCGATGAAGAGGATGAATTCGTCATTGCCCAGGCCAGCACGCCTGTTGATGGCAAAGGGAATTTGATCGGCCCCCAGATCGTAGCCCGCTTTCAGGCCGATTATCCCCTGGTGTCGCCCAAGGAAGTTCATTATATGGATGTGTCGCCCAAGCAGTTGGTCTCGGTGGCCACGGCCTTGATTCCGTTCCTGGAACATGACGATGCCAACCGCGCCCTGATGGGCTCCAACATGCAACGCCAGGCCGTGCCTCTCATGCGGACCACCGCGCCTCTGGTGGGCACGGGCATGGAAGCCAAGGCGGCCTATGATTCAGGGGTGATGACCATTGCCCGGCATGACGGCACGGTGGAACGGGTAGCGTCCGATCACATTTTAATTTCCTGGGAAGATAAAAAGGAAGGCACGGTTAATTTTGATAATCACAGCCTTCTGAAATATCAACGGTCCAACCAGGATACCTGCATCAACCAGAAACCCATTGTCAAAGTAGGTCAGCATGTGAAAAAAGGTCAGGTCATTGCCGACGGTCCGGCGACGGATCGTGGGGAGCTGGCCTTGGGGCACAATGTATTGGTAGCGTTCATGCCCTGGCAGGGCTATAATTTTGAGGACGCGATCATTGTCTCCGAACGGCTCTTGAAAAAAGACCGGTTCACCTCCATTCATATCGAAGAATTCGAACTGGAAGCCCGTGATACTAAATTAGGCAAGGAAGAAATCACCCGCGATATTCCCAATGTGGGTGAAGAAGCCCTGAAGGATCTGGATGAACACGGCATTATCCGGGTAGGCGCGGAAGTAAGTCCCGGTGATATCCTGGTCGGCAAGGTCACGCCCAAAGGAGAAACGGAGCTGAGCCCGGAAGAAAAATTGCTGCGGGCTATTTTTGGTGAAAAGTCCGGCGATGTGCGTGACGCCTCTTTGAAAGTGCCGCCTGGAGTGGAAGGAAAAATCATTGATGTCAAAGTCTTTTCCCGCCGGGAACGCGATGACAAAATGCGCGCCCGCGATCTGGATCAGATCAAAAAGATCGAGAAAGAACGCATGCGCCGGGTAGACAGTTTGGATAAACGCCTGGCCGGGGAAATAAAAGAATTGGAAGCCAAACAAGCCGACGCCCTGGCGGAAGCCAAGAAAACGGGCAAGGGCGACGCTGCGAGCATCAAGACGGAGTATGCTAAACAAATCCAAAAAACCAAACGCACGATAGAAGAGATTAAAAGCGAAATTAATCAGGAACAAGAGAAAAAAATCATTAAGATCCGCAAGGGCGATGAACTGCCCCCGGGGGTGATCAAACTGGTCAAGGTCTTCATTGCCAAACGCCGCAAATTATCGGTGGGTGACAAAATGGCCGGCCGCCACGGGAATAAAGGCGTGGTCTCCCGGGTGGTTCCGGAAGAAGACATGCCTTACCTGGCTGACGGCCGTCCGGTGGACATTATCCTTAATCCCCTGGGCGTGCCCTCGCGTATGAACGTGGGTCAGATTCTGGAAACCCACCTGGGCTGGGCTGCCCATGAATTGGGTCTGCATGTGGCCACGCCCGTATTTGACGGCGCCACTTATGATCAGATCAGGAAGGAATTGGTCAGCGCCCAATTGCCGGAAAGCGGCAAGACCACGCTGTATGACGGCCGCAACGGCGAGGCCTTTGATCAGAAGGTCACGGTGGGCTATATTTACATGCTTAAGCTGGCCCACTTGGTGGATGACAAAATCCATGCCCGGTCCATTGGCCCCTACTCCCTCATTACCCAGCAGCCTCTGGGCGGGAAAGCGCAATTCGGAGGCCAGCGTTTTGGAGAAATGGAAGTCTGGGCCCTGGAAGCTTACGGTGCGGCCGAGACCTTGCAGGAAATTCTGACCGTGAAATCCGATGATACGGCCGGCCGGAATAAAATGTATAAGGCCATTGTGAAAGGCAAAAACGCGCCCGAGTCCTGCGTACCCGAATCGTTTAATGTTTTGGTTAAGGAAATGCAGAGTCTGGGGTTGAATGTGGAATTGATTAAGAAGAGCAAATCCGATCATCATGACCAGGAAGGTGAAGACGGCAACAAAGCAAAATCAAAGAAACAGGAAGTTGCCAAGGAGGATTTATGAGAGTGGAAGGCGGCTTTGGTGAAAAAATGACAGTGCTCCAAAGGGAGCGGGAAGAAGAACGGGAATATTACGAATCCCGGGCTGCAGGCATGTTTGACGCCATACGTATATCTTTGGCTTCCCCGGAAGTCATCCGCGGCTGGTCCCATGGTGAAGTGAAAAAGCCGGAGACCATCAATTACCGTACCTTTAAACCGGAAAGGGACGGCTTGTTCTGCGAACGGATTTTCGGACCGGTTAAGGATTGGGAATGCGCCTGCGGCAAATACAAACGTATTCGTTATAAAGGCGTGATCTGTGACCGCTGCAATGTGGAAATTACCCAGGCCAAGGTGCGCCGGGAACGGCTGGGGCACATTGAACTGGTGGCGCCGGTCACCCACATCTGGTATTTTAAAGGCGTGCCCTCGCGCATTGCCTACCTGCTCAACATTCCGTCGCGGGCCCTGGAAAAGGTCATTTATTATGAAAATTACATTGTGACCGATCCCGGTGACACGCCTTTGGCCAAGCGTCAGCTGCTCAATGACGAGGAGTACCGCGGTTTCCGGGAACAATACGGCATGGCTTTTACCGCTAAAATGGGCGCGGAAGCCATTCGGGACTTGCTGCGGGAAATCGATCTCGACGACATGGCCGAGAAATTTCATACCGAAATGGAAACGGCCTCGTTGCAAAAGAAAAAGGAAGTGGTCAAACGGCTGAAAGTCGTGGAAGCCTTCCGCAAATCGGGCAACAAACCGGAATGGATGGTACTGGAAGCTGTTCCGGTCATTCCACCGGAATTGCGCCCACTGGTGCCTTTAGACGGCGGCCGCTTTGCCACCTCCGATTTGAACGATCTCTATCGCCGTGTGATCAACCGCAACAACCGGTTGAAAAAACTGATGGATTTAAAGGCGCCCGATGTCATCGTGCGCAATGAAAAACGCATGCTCCAGGAAGCGGTGGACGCCCTGTTTGACAACGGCCGCCGCGGCCATGCGGTCAAGGGCCCGGGCAACCGTCCGCTCAAATCCTTGTCCGACATGCTTAAAGGCAAACAAGGCCGCTTTCGCCAGAACCTGCTGGGCAAGCGCGTGGACTATTCGGGCCGTTCCGTTATCGTGGTGGGCCCGGAGCTGAAGTTATGGCAATGCGGTTTGCCTAAAAAAATGGCTCTGGAATTGTTCAAACCCTTTATCATTAAAAAGCTGGAAGACCGCGGTTACGTGCATACCATCAAGAGCGCCAAAAAGATGGTGGAACGGGTTAAACCGGAAGTATGGGATAGTTTGGAAGAAGTGCTGGAAAATCATCCCATTCTGCTCAACCGCGCGCCCACACTGCACCGTCAGGGCATCCAGGCCTTTTTGCCGGTGCTGGTTGAGGGCAAGGCCCTTCGTATCCATCCCTTGGTCTGTTCGGCCTTCAACGCCGACTTTGACGGCGACCAGATGGCCGTGCATGTGCCCCTTTCGGCCGAGGCCCAGTTGGAAGCCCGCCTGCTGATGCTCTCCACCAACAACATTCTTTCCACAGCCAGTGGCAAGCCCATCATGGTGCCCTCGCAGGACATTGTATTGGGCAACTATTATTTGACCAAGGAGCAACCGGGCGCCAAGGGTGAAGGCAAGGTCTTCGCCAACACGGAAGAAGTCATGGTGGCTATTGATGCGGGTGCTGCGGATTACCACGCCAAGATCAAGGTGCGCCACAGCGGCAAATTGCTGGAAACAACCCCCGGCAGGATTTATTTCAATGAAGAAGTGGTTCCCGAGAAACTGCGCTACGTGAACAAGGTCATGAATAAAAAAGAACTTGGCCAATTGGTGGCCAAGTGTTTCAAGGAACTGGGCACCTATGATACGGTGATCATGCTGGACCGCATGAAGGAATTGGGCTTCAAGTTTGCCACCTTTGCCGGGATTACCGTGGCCGTGTCCGACATTATCATTCCCGGCGATAAGTCCAAGTTCATTGATCAAGCCAAAAAGGATGTGGCCGCCATTGAGCGCCAGTATCAGCAGGG
>CAYVTN010000200.1:0-607 GCA_964454395.1 uncultured bacterium
GCCCACCGTCAGGGGATTCGGATCATTCTGGATATTATTTTAAATCACAGCGGTGATGTTTTTGCTTATGATCCGGACCGCTATGATTGCCGGAACACCCCCCAAGGCCGGCAGTGTGATCCCCGCTGGGATGGACGTCCTTACAAAGTGGCCGGTTATCGCGATAGCCAAGGCCAACCGGTTATTCCTTTTGAGGAAGTTGATTTAAACCTGCATCCGCAAGCCTGGCCAGACGGCGCCATCTGGCCGGCCGAGTTGCAGCCAGGCCGTACCTTCACCCAAAAAGGCAGAATCAACAGCTGGGATTACGATCCTGAATACAGGGAAGGCGATTTTTTCAGTCTCAAAGATATCCATCTTGGCGATGGACCGATCGACGATTATGCAGTCTCGCCGGCGCTTAATTATTTGTGCGAGGTCTATAAATTCTGGATAGCCTGGGCTGATATCGACGGCTTCAGGGTGGATACGGTCAAGCACATGGACGGCGGGGCCACGCGCTATTTTACGTCGGTCATCCATGAATTCGCCCAGAGCCTGGGCAAGGAAAACTTTTACCTGATCGGGGAAATCACAGGGGGGAGGGAAAATGCCTTTAACACCCTGG
>CAYVTN010000200.1:617-5974 GCA_964454395.1 uncultured bacterium
CGGGCTTAATGCTGCCCTGGGCATTAATGATATTCCCGACCGCTTGGAATATTTGGTGAAAGGTTACCGCCAGCCTGAGGCGTATTTCAGCCTTTTTCGCAACTCCTTGCTGGTGCAAAAGGAATCGCATGTGTGGTTCAAGAATAAAGTGGTCACCACTTTTGACGATCATGATCAGGTGCGCAAAGGGCAGCACAAAGCCAGATTCTGTTATGATGAAAGCCCTGGACAGCAAAATGAAAAATTGGTCTTCAATGTTGTCGCCCTAATGGCCACCACCTTGGGCATTCCCTGCATTTACTATGGCACGGAGCAGGCTTTTAACGGCCACGGTGATAGTGACCGTTACTTGCGCGAAGCCATGTTCGGCGGCAGTTTTGGCGCTTTTGAAAGCCAAAACCGGCATTTTTTTGATGAAGAGACCACGCTCTATAAAAAGATATTTCAATTGCTGGTGCTTAGACAAGAGCGCATAGAACTGCGCCGCGGGCGGCAATACCTGAGGCCTATTTCAGGTAATGGTGTTGATTTTGGCCTGCCCATGTCATGGGGCGGCCGTATTAATTCAATCATTGCCTGGTCAAGGCTGTTTAACAACCAGGAATTGGTGGTGGCCATCAATACGGATCCTGATCATGCCTTGACGGCTTGGGTGACGGTTGACCATGATCTGAATGTAGAAGGGAAAAAGGTCAAGTGCTTATTTTCCACTGATGATCAATTAATAGGCCGGGAACTGCCGGTTGAAGCCAAAAACGGCAAAACCGTGCTAATGACCGTGCCGGCAGCAGGTTGCGTTGTTTACGGTTGATCACTTGAGGAAAAAATTACTTTGATTTCTTCGTTCCCGTCCGCTGATTCCAAGGTGAAAAAACCCTTATTAATAAGTAATAACCCCTCTTCTTGTCCGTGATCGCTTAATTTGCGGGCAAGGGTATCTCTCATGTTGGGATCGGTCTGCTGATTAAAATAAAAGTTGACCTCCCGAGGCGTCTGTGTCATCTGCAGCAAAAAAGCATTGTGAGCCACAAACACCAAATCATCATAAGCATAGGTGACTTCCAGTCCCATGGCTTCAACCATGTTCATGATCATTCCCAAAGGATTTTTGGCAATCATGGCGAGCTCGGGGCCACAGAAGGGGCGGTAGTTCCCAGACAAGTAGCCTTGGCTACAGCCCCTAGCTTTGAGACGGCTTGTGACAGTTCCTCAATATCCGCTGCAGTGGGTACATACCGGTTGTAATGCTCAATGGAACAAAGCGCTTGCATATCCTCGTATTTCAATATGGTGGCCTTCAGGCCGGGATCAAGAGGCCTGATGGCCTCCCAAGCCCGTACAAGATCAGTAAAGGTATGATTTTCCGGCAACTGGCCATGGTAATTGACCATGGCCATGACATAACTTTCCAAGGCCAGGGCGATAAGATTATATTGGATGGTGGTTGAAAACATACTGGGTTTTCCGTTCTTGCCCTGGGCCGACCCTTCATACCCGATGCCATTGTCGAGCCAGATTTTCCAGTTGGGCGGGTCCTCTTCATAGGCCATGGCTAATCTCCGGATTCTTTTTCTTCGCTGATGGTGGCCAGCGAACTTATTTTTCGCAGATCATAGTAGGTGTTGACCATTTCGTTATGCTCGCCCTTGACCACAAAACGCAAAAAGTTGTCATTGATGAAAATGGAAGCTTCCGAATAAATGACATTGTTGTTGACCTGGAGCTTCACACCTTTTCTCAGTTGGCGCGACATGGTCCCGTGAATGGGACTTGAAGCATACTCCAAAACTTTTTCCCAATTATTCCGCATGGAACCGCATTTACAGCATTGCTGACCGTCACACATCATGTTGTCCTTTCCGGCCGGAGGCCCTAGGTTATTGTTGATTATAAAAAGCAAAAGCCAGGCCAAAAGTCAGAATGACAATACGCCCATATTTCCTGGCTTTATGGAAAAATCGCGCAGCTTAATTCCTTCCGAAATGTATAAACGCAAAATTAATGACAAGAATGTATTAAACAGGGAGGATGAGATATTAACAGGCTTGATCCCGGGCAAGGGGGGGAGCGCTTTTTCCGCAGCCAGCTAGTTTTCGGCCGGTTCTGTTGGAGTATCCTTTTCCGGTGCATTTTTCCGGACCGGCAATTGTTGCAATAGTCCCAGTAATGCCAATGGCACGATGAAGGGAAAAGTAAGAAACCAAATGCGGGAGGGACTCATGGGCAAGATCAAAGGAATTAACATGATACTGCTTGCAAATAAAAGCAGGCGGGCTGCGGGGAAATTCGGAAGCAATCGTCTTTGTTTCCATCCCAGATAGGCCAACACCCAGAGGGGGCCAAAGGTTAATGCAAACTGTATGGTTAAATATAAAAAATGATTAAAATCAAAAAGACCTTTCATATTTTTCAGAACCATGCCCAGACTATATAGGGGTGCATCTTGTATAGTTATAAATTTGAGTCTGAAAATCAGGTAAGCAACAGTCCCGGGGATCAGCCAGAGTGAACGTTTCATCAATTCTTTCCGGCTTTTGGAATAGGCAAAGACGCCGAAGATGCAGAATATGGTGGTCTCTTTGAAAAACATTCCCAGGAGAACGGCCAGACCGAGGAGGGGATGGTTTTTAGATTGCAGCAAATAAAAACAAAGTATCAGAAATGCGTATGCCCATGTGTCGACCGTGGCCATCCCGCTATTCACAGCAACTTCAAAAGAAGTGAAATACAGCATGACGCCCAGGACGCCTTGCCAGGGTGCAAAACCCATCTTTACCAAATAAGCAAAGAGCCAGTAAGCCGCAAGGGTCAGCCCAAGGATATTGACCAATCCGAATTTATACTGAATCACTTTATCGTCATTGATGTTGTAATAGATGCGCAACCATTTTGGCGGCGAAGGCATTAATCGGGCGAACCAAGGGACCATGACCCGATATCTGAAAGGTCTTTCAATGCTGGTTAAGGACCGGCCTTGATAAATTTGAATATAGTTCTTCTCGTCGCTTGGTCCGGAATCACTGTAAAGGCTGTAACGCGTAAAGGCAGGATAACAGGTAACCACTGCTATAAACAGAAAAAGAGCAATAAGCCATACCCGATGGGCAAAACCCAGGTTATTATTCATCTAGGATTTCCTTTATTGTAAACCTCACATTGCTCCAGGAGGCTGAGCGGATCAAGGCTCAGCCTCCTGGAGGCATGACGAATATTTTTTGAAAATTATCACTTATAGCAGGCCGGTGTCAATAATTGTTTTTTGAACCCAAAAGCGTCAAGCATTGATACTGTTCAGCCATTCGATGATTTTAGCCTCGATCTGATTCCTGACGTCCCGCGTCCTCGCCAATTTTTCCTGGGCCGAGCCGGTAAAGCTTGAGGGATCGTCAAAAGTCCAATGCAACTGTTGAGCGCCACCGGGGAAAAAAGGGCACTTATTTTCACCTTCATTGCAGACCGTAATCACATACTTAAAGGTCTTGCCCTGATTATAAAAATCGTAAACACTTTTGGTTTGGTTCATCGAAATATCTATGTCCGCTTCCTTCATGACCTCCACCACCACGGGGTTGAGCTTACCCGGCTCCAGACCGGCACTCTCCACTTCAAACTTACCCGCGCCATATTTCTTTAAAAAAGCCTCGGCCATCTGGCTGCGGGCGGAGTTGTGAACGCATACAAACAAGACCTTGCTCTTATCCATGCCAGTATCTCCTTTGGAATTTTAAGGCCACATTAACCAGACCGATTAAGACGGGTACTTCCACCAGGGGGCCGATTACGGCTGCAAAGGCGGCTCCCGAATTGATGCCAAACACGGCGACCGCCACGGCAATGGCCAGTTCAAAATTGTTGCTGGCTGCGGTAAAGGCCAGGGTGACGGTTTTACCGTAATCAGCGCCGGCTTTTTTGCCCATGGCGAAAGACAGTAAAAACATGACCACAAAATAAATCAGCAGGGGAACGGCTATTCTGACCACGTCCAGTGGAATTTTGACAATGTATTCGCCTTTAAGGGAAAACATAACCATGATGGTAAACAGCAGCGCCACCAATGTCAGAGGACTAATCCGGGGAATAAACTTATTCTGATACCAACTTCTGCCTTTCAGGCCGATGAGGGAAAAGCGGGTTATGATACCGGCCAGAAAAGGGATGCCCAAATAGATAAAGACACTTTTGGCAATCTGGGCCATGGTGACATGCACTTCGGTGCCGTGCAGGCCAAACCAGCCGGGAAGAACGGTAATGAAGATCCAGGCATAGAGGGCATAGAAGAGCACCTGGAAAATGGAATTAAAGGCCACCAGTCCGGCGCAATAGTCGGTGTCGCCCTTGGCCAGTTCATTCCAGACAAGGACCATGGCAATGCACCGGGCCAGACCGATCATGATCAGGCCAAACATATATTGGGGATAACCGCGAAGAAAAATGATGGCCAGCAGGAACATCAGCACCGGACCAATAATCCAGTTTTGCAGCAATGAAAGAAAGAGAATCCTTTTGTTGCTGAAAACACCCCGCAATTCTTCATACTTCACTTTGGCCAGAGGCGGATACATCATCAAAATCAGGCCGATGGCAATAGGTATATTGGTGGTGCCCACCTGAAAACTGCCCCAGAAGCGGGCTAGTTGCGGCACCCCGTAACCCAGACCAATTCCCAGCAACATGGCGGCAAATATCCAAAGCGTAAGGTAGCGGTCTAAAAAGGATAATTTACGTGTCAGCGATGCGGTCATTAAGCTTAACTCCTTGGGTTTGTTTATCGCGCTTTATATTTTTTTTGCGCGGGAAAGGATAATCGATTTGGCAGCAGCCACCTTCAATGCGGATTTCCTTTAGATGAATCAGACCGTCAGAAACTTTCCTGCGGGCTGATGACAGTATCCTGGAAAAAGTAGGCCGCGATATTTGCATGTTTTCCGCCGCTTCGGCCTGCTCAAGGCCTTCGCAGTCGCAAAGCCTAAGCGCTTCAAATTCGTCCAGGGTCAGGTGGACCCGGCTGTTTTCCATGGATGCTTTGCATTTGGGAATAAAAATCCGCTCTTCCGGTGAGCAGTGAACTATTCTGGTTTTTTTAGGGCGCATGGGGAACTCCTACTTATGAACATATGTTCATAAAGATAAGATAGCATAAATTGCGAATAATATAATATTAGTAATTTGTTAGAATGATTTTGGCTACCCGCTAAAACCCCATCCTAAATTGACCTTCTTCAAAAAAAAGTCCCCCTCCAGCCTGCTCTTTTGGTAGCCTGCTGGCGGGGGATATTTTAAATCAACTAACTCACGATACGTAAGAATGCAGGTGCCTGCTTAGACGATGGCCAATGGTGGCGGATTTGACAAAGTTC
>CAYVTN010000201.1:0-5953 GCA_964454395.1 uncultured bacterium
AGTTCTTGTTGCGGAAAGGGCATTTTTGTTTAAACAACACGTAAGGTCACAACCTGTTTCCGCAACAGGAACTATCTACAGGAGCGAACCATGATTACCAAGGTGGAGCTGATCAATGCTCAGGAAGTCATTAATAATATGTTGGAAACCCTGCAACATCAGCTGAAACCCAATGCCCTCAAGGTGGTGGCCGATGAAGTGCGCTATCTATTGCATGGCCTGGCAGGGACGCTGAAACAGTATGAAAAAGGAGTCCTGGAAAGGGCTGATGAGTCGGCTTTGACGTCCATAGGGTCAGGCCTGACCCAAGCCTTCAACGATATGGAGAAGGACTTTGAAAGCTATAAACAAAAATGGGTTCAGCCGTCTGCTATTGAATCTTCGCCTGATCAATATATTGAAGACAGTAAAATCATCTATCAGGCAATCTACAAATTTCTCAATCAGGAAAAATCCCAGCTGTTGCCGCTGCTTTAAGTTGCAGACGCCGTCTTTCTTCTAAAAAGGCAAATTTAAATCCCCTAATCCTCCCTTGACCTTATCCAGTCAATAAGAGACAATAATCGGACTTTTGAGCCTGTGTTGGGGTTGACTTGTAAAGAAGGTTGCCCTTGTGGGCTCAGGGTCAAAGTGGTTACTCCCTACAGGAAGGGTCTATGACACTGATCCAGCCCTATCTGCCGCTGGCGGCTGCTTTTTTAATAGCCCTGTTGTTCGGGAGGGCGGCCGTGCATGTGCACGCCCCCCGGGTGACAGGCTATTTGCTGGCCGGTATCATCGCCGGTCCCTCCTTGGCAGGCCTGGCAGGGTGGCCTTCCGTCATTACTTGGGAGGCTTTGGAACAAATCCGGCCGGTTACTAAAATTGCCCTGGCCTTCATTGTTCTGACTATTGGCATCAAAGCCCGCTTTGAGAATATCCAACGCTGGGGCGCAAGGTTGTTCAAACTTTCCGCCTATGAAATAATCCTCACCTTTTTGGCCGTTGGGACAACTGTTTTTATTCTCGATGGGCTGTTCATTAAGACCTTTATGATTAATGGCAGGGCGGATTACGCCAAGATAGCGCAAATGGCCATGTTTTTTGCGGTCATTGCCGTGGCCACAGCGCCGGCCGCCACTTTGTTCGTTATTCGTGAATACGATGCGGAAGGCCCCCTGACTGAAAAGATAATGATCCTCATCGGGTTAAATAACCTGTTTTCCATAGTGGCCTACCTGGTGATTGCCCATGTCTATTTTGAAATGACCCATCCCCTTGACCTTGTGCTGGCCCTGGGCACACCGGTGCTGCTGGGAACCCTGATCGGCCTGGCCATGAGTCTTTGGGCCCAGCATCTGGACAAGGAACGGGACTATCAGTTGTTGGCCATAGGCGGGGTTATTCTGGCTATGGGCTTGGCGGCCATGTTCAGGATCAACATGATGCTGACTATATTTTTGACCGGCCTGGCTTTGGCCAATGCTTCTCCCAAGATCGACAGCATGATGGATGCCATTCAAAAAATTGATTACCCCTTTTATGTCCTGTTCTTTGTCGTGTCCGGAGCAGGTATGCATTTGCAGTCTTTTGCCCATGTGGGCTTATTGGGGGTGGGCTACATCCTGGCCCGGACGGCAGGAAAATACGCCGGCAGTTTTTGGGGCGCCCGGGCGGCCGGATATTCCCAAAGGGATCAGGTTTATCTGGGATTTACTCTGATGGCCCAGGCCGGCATCGCCATTGGCCTTTCCCAGCAGCTGGCCGGGGAATGGGCCCAGGGCGGCCATATGGTGGAAACGGTGATCCTGGGATCGCTGGTCATTTTTGAATTAGTGGGGCCATTGGCCGTGCGCTACGGGTTGGTCCGGGCCGGGGAGGTGTCCTTGCTGTCTTTGCTGGTGAAGAAAGCCTCGGCCACTACCTTTGAAGAAGTGCACCAAGTCATCAATCATTTTCGCCTTTCACTGGGCCTGCACCTCCAAAAGAAATTAAAGAGCGCGGCCGACATCCTGGTCAAGCACATTATGCGGCGCAACGTGGAGACGGTCAAAGCCACCATGCATTTTAACGATTTCTTGAAAATGGTGGCCTTCAGCCGTTATGACCGTTTTCCCGTGGTGGACCAGCATGATCATTTTATCGGGGTGGTGGATTATTCCGATATTCGCGACATGATCTTTGATCCCACCCTGGGGGATTTGATCATCGTAGGGGATTTGATCAAAAAGAATCCTCTGGTGATCAACGGTGATCAGAGCATTAAAGAAATCTTGAGAATTTTCAGGAAACATCCCGACATCACTTATCTTCCGGTGGTGGATGTGGAAAATTCTCAAAAATTGGTCGGCATGCTCAATCAAAATACCGTGCTGTCCTTGTTCCGCTCCCTGAACGATTAACAGCATAAAGTCAATCACCTTGTTTTATACTGAAGGACGGGCAATGGAATATGGTCAAAAAAATTTTTTCAGGTGCAGCCTTGCATTTTCAGTAAGGATGTATACACTTGGATATGGACATAAGGTTGGAACATTTTAAGGGCCCTTTGCGGGGTGGAGACGATCAATACCTAAGCCGGCGAAGCCGGAAAAAATCTTTTCTCACAAAGCCCTCGGAGATCACAGAGGAAAAGCAACGCCACTATTTTCTTGGCCTTTCTCGGTGCTCTTTGTGAACGCTGTGAGAAATTTTTCTTTTTGGCAGGGGCACGGCATCCCGGCATTCGCGGGACAAGCACTGTGCCCCTATGGCTTAAATGATCTGCCCCGACCGGGTGGAGATATTGTTATGATAGGGACGCCATCAGCTGCGCAAAAACATAGGTGTTGGAGACACAGAATCTAAATCAAACGGGGGGATGATGGAACAAAAAGGCAACTTTCGACAAGTGATCAAACGGCTTCTTAGTCTGGAAGAAAAAGTGGCGGTCATGGAGGATCGCGTTTTGGACTTGGAGCGTGATATATTTTTCCTGGAAAAGCTCGTCAGTTATGGGCGCAATGCCCATGAAGACGTACAGCGCGGCCTTGCAAATAAACAATTGTATTTTGAATTTGAAAAATTTGAACGCCATATCGCGCGTTTGGAACATATTTTTGCCTGATTCCTGAACATCTCTTTCGTTGGCCAAACAAAAATAAAAAAGATAATACCGCCTGCCGGCATGGCATGGGACATTGATATGGCTTACATTGTATACATCCTTCGTTGCGCCGATAACAGTTATTACACGGGCTATACCAAAGGTGTCCTGAAGCGGTTGCGGCTGCATCGCCGCGGGATGGGATCCAAATACGTTAAGAGCCGTCTGCCTTTTCGCCTGGTCCATATGGAACAATACGCCACCCAAGGAGAGGCCATGCGCAGGGAGAACGCCATCAAGAAGATGAAAAAGCCTGAAAAAAATGCGCTGGTCAACCGATAATACACTGACGTCATGTTATCCTGAATACGCGTGAACATACATACGGTGAGCCTATGCGCATCAAAATTAATCCTGCGGAGATTCGAAATTTGGCCCCCATGTCGGCTACGGTAAGCCAGTTGGCGGGGTTAATGAATGATGCCCATTATGGGGTTAATGAAATTTCGCGGCTAATCGAATTGGACGGCGCCCTGACGGCCAATGTGCTGCGCTGGGCCAACTCGGCTTTTTATCGCAGCCAATTTGAAATAGAAACCGTGAAATCGGCGGTGATGCGGCTGGGCCTCAACAACATCATCAAACTGGCCATCGGCAACAGCCTGGGCAAGACCATGAAACGCAAAGTGCCCGGTTACAATCTCATGGAGAACGAACTCTGGAGGCATAATGTGGCCGCCGGATTGACCATCGAAAGCCTCCAGCGTCATACCCGTATTGAAGTGCCGTCCATGGCTTTCACGGCGGCCATGCTCCATGACATAGGCAAACTTATCCTGAGCCGCCATCTGGAGCCGGCCATGGTGCAAACCATCAGGCAGGAAATTGAAACCAAACACTGTTCCTATGCCGAAGCGGAGCAACGGTTGTTGAATATGGATCATGCGGAAGTGGGGGCCGCCCTGTCCGGCTATTGGAAGTTTCCCGAGGAGATCATTACAGTGATCGAGCAACATCACCGCGAGGCGGCCGCTCCCAACCAGTTGCTCGATCTGGTCTTGTTTGCCAATTATATGGCCAAGCATATTGGAGAAGGTTTGGGCGATCCCCAACAGGCCAATCATCTTGATGAAAAGGTCACTCAGCGTCTGGGCCTTAGTGGAGACCGGCAGCAACGCATCGAAGAAGATGTGAAGGAAAAACTGTCGCAGGCCTTGGAGGAGTTTGAATTGTAATGCGAATCCTGATTGTGGAAGATGAGCCGGGTATTCAAAAGATGATCAAAATTTTCATGAAACCTTACGGGCGCTGTGTCACCGCCGGCAACGGCGCCGAGGCGGTGGTGAAGTTTCAAACAGCTTTGAATCAGCAGCAAGCCTTTGATTTGATCCTTCTTGATATCATGATGCCCGTTATGGATGGCCTCAAGGCACTGGAGAAAATCCGGACGATTGAAAGGGAGAAGAATATCAAGGAAGTAAATGGTGTGAAAGTCATCATGCTTACGGCCACCGACGACACGCCCAGCGTGCTCACCTCTTTCAGACATCGTTGCGACAGCTACCTGGTCAAACCCTTTGAAGACACGGAATTAATCGCGGAATTAAGAAAATTGAAATTGATCGCCTAATGTAGAGACAAGGCATTGCCTTGTCTCTACGATGGCATCCACCATGATACAAACAGACATCATGGCGCAAGAAAAACCCTGCAGGGCGAAACATTTTTCACCCTGATATTACGGCACCGGTGGGTCTACCCGGAACCCCATTGCTTCAAGTGGGTTGTAATAAAATTAACAATTTGCTGATGTTCTTCCTTGCCGGTTTTGGCGACCTGCAGCGGGTGGCCGAAGTGAACATAAATGTCCTTGCTTTTTCCCACCGGCCCGAAATCGCGGCTCCATTTGCCATTGCCCCAAAAATCGGTTTTCAAGGCAATCGGCACAATCGGCACGCTGGCTTTTTTGGCCAATTTCACGCCCAGTGAATTAAACTGTTCAGGCATAAAGCGCTCGGAACGGGTGCTTTGCGGAAAAATAACGAGGGCCGTGCCTTGGGCCAGTTTGGCGCTTCCTTCCTCGAGCACGGTTTTTAGATCGTCCTTGGGATTTCGGCGGTCCACGGCAATGGGATGGCGCGAACCCATGATTGCCCCAAAGAAAGGCGTGGTAAGTAGTTTGCGTTTGACCACATAAGTATGGTGCACCATGGGTTCAATCAGATGAGGTAAAAGGAAAGTCTCCAAGGTGCTCATATGATTGCCGATAAAAACCACCGCGCCTTTGATCCCGCGCAGGTTGTTCAAGCCCGTGATATGCAACCGTCCGCCATTGGATTCAATGGCTTCTTTGATCATTAGACTCTGTTTTATCCAGTATTGGTCATCATAGGCCTTGCGTTTAACGGCGAGCCAGCCGAGAAAAATAACCCGGAAAATCTTAATGTAAAAAGTAAGCCGCAAAGGCAGGTGCATTCTTTTTAAAATAAATTGTTTGTAATGGGCGGGGGTATGATAGTCGTTTTCCTTATCCCTTATATTCATCATGGATCCTTATCGGTATCCCGGCAGGATGTACGTTAAATGGCCTTCTCAGGATGCGTGGTCAAAAGCATTGCTGAATTTTTTTGATGTTTTTTTTAAAAAAAAATACGTCAATAATATTAACATTTTAACTAAAAATTTTCCAATAAAATTACCAAAAAATAATCAACATTGAGACTAAAAATACTTGAAAAATTTAAAAGCCAAAGGTTTTGAAAGGCATTGAAATTATGGCCATAAATCAAAAATGTTTCAATATTTATCATTTTTTTTGGGAGGGAACTTGATTTTTTATTATTGAATGATATAGTTAAATTATAAAAATACCTTTCTTTAATTAATAGT
>CAYVTN010000202.1:0-5933 GCA_964454395.1 uncultured bacterium
ATAGGCGTTGGCGTATCCGGAATAGGCGTTGGTGTGTCCGGAATAGGCGTTGGTGTGTCCGGAATAGGCGTTGGTGTGTCCGGGATAGGCGTTGGCGTATCCGGAATAGGCGTTGGTGTATCTGGGATGGGCGTTGGTGTATCTGGGATGGGCGTAAAGGTATTTGTTGGTTTTTTTGTATGCCCAATCTGCGGGAAAAGTAAACTAAAACTGATAGCTAAAAACAGAAATTTTTTCAAAAACACCACTCCAAACTAATTCATTTCTCAAAATTTATAAATGGTTTAATATTTGAGGTAATGCACAAACAGCTATGTGGTGTTGACTGCATATATTCAGCATATCATGGGTAGTTAAGAATATCAAATTACGGAACAAATATTTATTTTATATAGACAGGAAAAATGTTTCCTTTACGGGCCAACAAGGAATACATTGCCATCCTGCACTTGGCAGCCAAAGAAAGCGAGAACCTCACGGAAGCGGCCATACGCCATCTGCTGACGGCCGAACTGCCGTTGGGAGAAGAAAATGTGAAACGGTTTATTTCACAAAGCCATCAGATACCGCAAGTTACGGATGTTGCCATCAATGAGCTCTCTCTACAGGCTTACGATGCACTGCTGAGCTGTTGTGAAGAGGTGGCTGTCCATGATAAACGATCACAATCAAGCCTGCATGCCTATTTGGAGGAACTTTGCCTGACTACGGTCCGCAGGCGCTATGCCGAAACGGCCCAAAAAGCCAGAAAAGACTCCTGGGGATATGAAACCTACCTACTGGAAGTGTTACAAGAGGAAAGCGAGGCAAGAAAGAACCGCACTATTAACAATTAAATTAACAAAGCACTAGTGTAGGTATCTTATTCCGCTTTCAACCTCTTATAATCCGCCTGCCCGTCCTGATTATTTGGAAGGCTGGGTTACCTCCCTGTAAATAAAAGCCTTTAATCGCAGGGCGGCAGAGCATTTATAATAAAACGTCCGGACCATGGAATTCATTCATTCCAGGCAATGCCATGTATTGTCCCTACAACTCGCTCAACCGCGGCCATTGCCTATCTTTGGGTGATACTTTGTTGGGATCCGCCACGTCCGGCCAATGGATTTGGACATCTTCATCATCCCAGCGTACCCCGGCTTCCGCCTCGGGCCGGTAGAAAGCCGAGGCCTTGTAAAGCACATCCGTATCCTCGCTTAAAGCACAGAATCCATGAGCATATCCTGCAGGAATAAAAAGCATATGGTGGTTTTGCTCGGATAATTCCACCCCCACCCATTGCCCAAAAGTAGATGACCCTTTGTTCACATCCACCGCCACATCAAAGATAGCTCCCTTGGCCACACGCACCAGTTTGGCCTGCGCATAAGGCTGAGTTTGGAAGTGCAGGCCGCGAAGGGTGCCCGGGCCGGAACGGCTGTGATTGTCCTGAACAAAAGTTGTCGTGATGCCCGCCCGGGAAAATTTTTCCTGATGATAACTTTCCATAAAAAAACCACGTTCGTCCGCGTAAACATCGGGCGTAATAAGCACAACCCCTGCGAGTGCCTGAGGCGTAAATATCATGGCCTTTCCTCCATGGCCAAAGCTTCATGCCAGTTTTCTTCCAAAGGTTCCAGAAATTCCAGGCCGAAAAAAAAGGTGTGATCTTCCGACTCCACCCAAACCACCTTGCCTTTTCCCTCCCAAAGCTGGCGCCGGCCCTCCTGAAAAAAAGCCAAGGATACGATCTGGCCTTGCGCCGGCCGGTAATCGCTTTTAATCATGGCCCCGCCGGCGGACATATTCTGCACGACCCCAAAAAAATCCACCTCGTCCTGCTGGCTCCGCTTTTTTTCCACTATAAGATAACATTCATATCGTGGATATCGCCTGCGTTCTTCCATGAGTCCTCCCTTGACCGGAATATAAGCCCTGTTTTGTGCAACGTCCTTACGGAAAATGACCGTAGGTTATGCTCAAAGGTCATCGCTTGTCCGGAAATGAATTTCGTGGCGCACATAGGGACTCAAAATTCCGAGCCCTTACCATCAAGCCTTAAGGCAATGACTGTCATTGTAACATAAGCCTCTATGGGAACCCGGATTTTTTTGGAGCACGGCTTAAGCCTATGGTATACTGACTCCACTTATATATTTCTTTGCGAATTGGCATCTTCTACGTGCTCCTGCTGGTGATACACAACTTTAATTATTTCTGCGCTATACGGCTATCTTGGCCGGCATAAGCTCAAAGGAGGCGGCTATTGAACTTTGTTTGGTTACTTCTTATTGTCCTGGCTGTGCTTACTGCAGGTGTAACCCACCATATGGCCGATGTATCCAGCGCGGCTTTTAGCAGCGCCAAAGCGGCAGTGGAACTTTCCATCGGTCTGATCGGCGTCATGGCATTGTTTCTGGGCCTCATGAAAATCGCCGAAGCGGCCGGCCTGGTGCAGGCCCTGGCCAAAGCCATGCGCCCTCTTTTCAAATGGCTTTTTCCCGATGTGCCCGACGACCATCCTGCCTTGGGGGCCATTGCCCTGAACATGGGCGCCAACATGCTGGGCTTGGGCGATGCCGCCACGCCCATGGGGTTGAAGGCCATGCAGGAGTTGCAACAGGTCAATCAGGACCAGGCTTCCGCCAGCGACGCCATGGTCATCTTCCTGGCCTTGAATTCCAGCTCCGTTCAGCTTATCCCGGCCATGATGATCGGCCTGCGCGCCAGTGCCGCTTCCGCCCATCCCTCGGAAATTATTTTACCCACCTTGGTGGCCACTACTTGTTCCACGGTGGTGGCTGTGACCGCAGCCAAAGTTTTTTCCAAACTGCCCTACTTCAAACAACAACGCCATCAGGCGGCCAACCATGATTAAACCCCTTTTTCTCGCGGTCGGCCATTGGATTGTGCCCCTGCTGATTCTGGTGATTCCGGCCTATGCCTATTTTTTCAAGAAGGTTAACATTTACGCGGTCTTTGTAGACGGTGCCAAGGAAGGATTTTGGATCGGGGTGAAGATTATTCCTTATTTGGTGGCCATTCTGGTGGCTATTGGCATGTTTCGCGCCAGCGGGGCCATGGATCTCCTGACCGGCCTGCTCACGCCGGTCACGTCCTTGGTCCATTTTCCAGCTGAAGCCCTGCCGGTGGCCTTGCTTCGGCCCCTCTCAGGGTCCGGCACCTTGGGGCTTATTTCCAATATTTTCCAGGTCCATGGAGCAGATTCCTTCGTCGGCCGTCTGGTCAGTGTTATGCAAGGAAGTACGGAAACCACTTTTTATGTGCTGGCCATCTATTTTGGCTCCATTAACATCCGTCAGACCCGCCATGCTTTGCCGGCTGCCCTGCTGGGCGATGCGGCCGGATTGACCGCAGCCTTTATCATTTGCCGCTTTCTATTCGGCTGATGCGCTGGCTTCATCCTCCCCGTTTGGCCGCCGGTGACCATGTGGCCCTTATATCTCCGGCCTCCCCGGTTTACGACCCGGCGGCTTTCAAGCAGGCGCTTCACCATCTGCAAAGCCTGGGCTTCGTCGTTCATCCGGGCCGCCATGCCCATGCTCAACGGCATTACCTGGCCGGCCATGATGAGCAGCGGCGGGCTGATTTAATGGAAGCCTTGCAAACATCCGCTATTCGCGGTCTGTTTTGCACTCGCGGCGGTTATGGCACCAGCAGGCTTCTGCAGGGATTTGATCCGGGCCTCCTGCGCCGTTATCCCAAAGTTCTGATGGGCTATTCCGACATCACCTTGTTGCACCTGGCTTATGAACAACAAAAAGTGCATTCTTTCTGGGGCCCCATGCCCGCCAGCCGGACCGGATTCTCCCGTTACTCCAAAGCCTGGTTTGAAAAATTATGCATGGCGCCCCCGCTTACGCGCGCCCTGCCCTTGTTCAATACTGCGGATAATATTCAAGTACTGGCGCCGGGCAGGGCTGAAGGACGCCTGAGTGGCGGCACCTTGACCTTGCTGGCCGCCAGTTTGGGCACAGCTTCGGCATTTGACAGCAAGGGCAAACTGATTTTTCTGGAGGATATTGACGAGCCTCCCTACAAAGTGGATCGTTTGCTGACCCAACTATTAATGGCGGGCAAGTTAAAAGATGCCAATGGCTTTGTGCTCGGCCGTTTCCGCAACAGCGCCGGCCCTTCCGGCCGTGGTCAACTCAGTGTCCATCAGGTACTTCAGGAACGCCTGGGCCCTCTGCGCCTGCCCATGGTCGCCAATGCGCCGCTGGGTCATATTCAACGCCAACTGATCCTGCCCTATGGCCACCGGGCCCGGCTGGATACACGGCAGCGGCAACTGTTCCTCTTGCCCTGATCCAGACAGGTTATCCGAGACACGCCCGCCCATTTTCTGTATTTGGATTATCTACGGCTTTTGCGCTGCGATGCGTCCCAATTATATATTTATCCGCTTGGGATAGATAATCCAGCTATACAGAATCTTATCCAGCTCCGCTGGGTTAGATCCTGAATTCCAACATCTGCGTTTTTTCGTAGATAGTTCGTGTTACGGAAAAACTTTTTTCCAACTATGGATACACTTTACTGACGATCAGTAGCCGAAATGGTTAATTTAATAAGGATTTTGTAGGGGCGGGTTTCAAACTCGCCCCTGCGGTCAAAAACACCCTTTCCGCAATAGAAACAAAATAATTTAAGCCGTAGGGGCACGGCGTTTGTCCCGCGAATGCCGGCACGCCGTGCCCCTACACACGCTGGGCAGCACGCGCAGCGTAGGGGCATATAAAATACGCCCCTACCATGAGCCATTTTTTTATTCCGGCTTCGCCGGGTTAGTCATGAATGAGGGGAATACGAAATTTAAAACAGCTGCCTTTGCCCGCGCGGGCTTCCATCCAAATCCTGCCTCCGTGGAGTTCTATGATTTTTTTGGAAATGGCCAGTCCAAGACCGGTGCTGTTTCGTTTGCTTTGCGCATGCCGGATCTGGCTGAAGCGCTCAAATATTTTTTGGCGCTGGGTGGGAGGAATGCCCTCGCCTTCGTCACTGACACTGCACTGCAGCCAGGACTCGACCCACTCCAGGTCCACGGTGATCATGCTCCCGGCAGGAGAAAATTTTATGGCATTGCCTATCAAATTGGTGACCACTTGGATCAGGCGTGAACGATCTCCCAAGGTCATGAGTCTGCGTTCCGGCATGGCCAGGCGGAAGCTCATGTTTTTTTCTTCCATCAGGGACGTCAGGGTGTCGTGAACCACATTGACGATTTCTCCCAAATCCACGCTTTCCATTTTCAGGCTGGCCTGGGCGGCCTCCAGTTTGGAGAGATCCAAAATATCATTGATCAACAAAATTAAACGGTCGATATTGCGGTTGCTCATTTCCAGCAAATGCATGATCACCTGCCCCACCTCGCCCTCCAGCTGATATTCCAAGGCCAGGGCAATGGAGCCTTTTACAGCCGTCAGGGGGGTGCGCAGTTCATGGGAGGCGATGGAAATAAATTCCGATTTTAATTTATCCAGGTGTTTAAGCTGGCTCAAAGCCTCCTCCAGATCGGTGGTTCTGAGGGCCACCCGTTCTTCCAGGGTCTCATTGAGCCGCGTGACTTCGACCACTAAATTATTGACATCCTGATATAATTGGGAATTTTTGATCGCCACGCCGATATCATGGCGCACAATGGAAAGAAATTGCAATTCCTTCGTGCCGTAACCGTTGTCACCATTTTTTTTGCCCAGGTTAAGCACGCCCAACATGTTTTGGTCAAATATCAGAGGCACGGCCAATTCGGACTCCAGATAATTAAAAAAACACATGGCCGACTCCCGGATCAGATGATATTGGGGATCAAGGGTAATCTGTTCTTTGAGCATAATTTGATTTTCCCGTTCCATAAAGGCGATAAAAAGTCGGCAGGAGGTAAGCCCGGTGATCGGTTGTTGGTTCGGCGTGATCATACATCCTTCCGGATG
>CAYVTN010000203.1:0-5909 GCA_964454395.1 uncultured bacterium
GGCTGGGTTGCTGTGGGTGATTCGGTCATGCTCGTTGACGGCGCTCATCGGGAAGGGTCCAACTTGGCCGTCAAATCAGGGCTGCTGGCCGCAGAGGCGGTCATCAAGGCCAAGGAAGCCAAGGATTTCTCCGCCGCGGGCCTGGCCTCCTATCGCCAGTCTTTGGAAAAAAGCTTTGTCATGCAGGATTTGAAAAAATACCGCAACCTTAATCATTTCATGGAAAAAAACCCCCATTTATTCAAGACCTATCCCAACATGCTCAACGATGCAGGCACCGAATTTTTCACCGTGGACGGCGCCAGCAAATGGGAAAAGCAAAAACGCATTTTCCATATGCTGCGCCAGCGCCGCGGCCTGTGGGGCCTGCTTAGCGATGCGGTTAAAGGAGGACTGACGGTTAAATGAAACTGGAAGATAAACTTTTTTTAGTCACGTTTAATGCCGATACGGAATCCCATCTATCGGTCAAAGACCAGGCCAAATGCACCCAATGCCAGAACAAGGAAGGCAAGCCGTGCATCAACGGCTGTCCGGCCGACTGCTGGGAACATGTGGAAGAAAAAAATGAAACCCACGTGGCCTTTGAAGGTTGTTTGGAATGCGGTACCTGCCGGGTCATCTGCCCCTATGACAATGTGGGCTGGAAATATCCCCGTGGCGGCTTTGGGGTTAAGTACAGGTTCGGCTGAGATGACAGCCTCCAAGCCTGTGCTGGTGGCTTTAAACGGAAGTCCCCGGCAAGGGGGTGCCTGTGGGCAAGTATTAAAGGCCGTACTCGATCGTTTGCAAGGGTTTCGCATCAAGCGCCTTGAGATCCGGCACCTGGCCATCAGCCCCTGCCGGGCATGCAATGCCTGTTTGGATAACGATTATACCTGCTGGCAGGACGATGACATGCCGGAAGTGATCAATCTCTTGGACCGGGCCGCAATGCTGGTGGTTGCGGCCCCGGTTTATTTTTACGGTTATCCCGCCCAGGTTAAAGCCCTTATTGACCGCTGCCATCCCCTATGGCATAACCCAGCCTGGCAACAGCGGCCCAAACGCGCCGGTTATTTCATCAGCACCTGTGAGTCACCGCAACTTAAAGCGTTTGATGTAATCATCAAAGAAACCAAAGCTTTTTTCAATACCACGGCCTTTCAATTAAAAGACGTACTTTTACTCCCTGGCACAAAAGTTCCCTTCCGTTTACAAACCAATCCCCAGGTGCTTAAGCAGATTGAGGCTTGGTCATCCACCATCAGAGCTGCCCTGTGAACACCTGGGCTGAAAAACAGCGGTTGAGAAAAGAAATGCTGGCCCGCAGGGCTGAACTGACAGCGCGGGAATGTCACCAAGCCGGTGAACAAATCTGCGTCCAGGTGTTGACTTTGCCGGCCTGGCAGCAGGCCCAAAGCGTGGGGATTTATCTGGCCTTGACCGGAGAGGTGGAGACAGAAGGCTTGATCACCAGTGCTTGGGCGCAGGGAAAAACCGTGGCTGCACCGGTGGTGAAAATGGGCGATCATTCCATGGCTTTTTATGCCTTTGATCATTTTCCGGATTTGGAAAAAGGCCCCTTTAAGCTTCGCCAACCCAAACCGCTTCCCGGGCGGTTGGTGGCAATGCCCGACCTGCTTTTGATTCCGGCCCTGGCCTTTGATGTGCACGGCCGGCGCCTGGGGTTTGGCCAAGGCTTCTATGATCGTTATTTAAAAACCTATAAGGGGTGGCGCCTGGGCTTGGCCTTTTCCTGGCAAGTGGTACCCCATTTACCGGCCACAGCCCACGATGAAAAAGTAACCATGATTGTTACGGAAAAAAGACGGCATCAAGCGGGTAGTGTTGGGTCAGCATGATATGCTCGTGACGCTCAGCCGCAGGGACACGGCGCGCCGTGCATTAAGCAGATAAAGGATGTTTTTATCCTGCCAGCGCATGCGCCACGGTTTTCAGAAACCCCTTGGTATCTATCGGTTTGGTAATCACATCATCGCAGCCTGCGTCCAGGGCTTTCTCCTTGTCGCCTGCCATGGCAAAGGCTGTCAGGGCATAGACCGGCACATGCTGCAAACGGGTATCCGCCTTGATTTCCCTGATCAAGGTGTACCCGTCCACCCGCGGCAATTGAATATCCATGAGGACCAGGTCGGGCACATTTTTTTCAAGATGCATCCGGCACTGCTCCGCGCTTCCTGCTTCCAGAATGTGATATCCCTGGGCGCTCAGGATATCCCGCACCAACTCCATATTCAGTTCATTGTCTTCCACGATTAAAATGGTTTTTTCCTTGGCCATGTTAAGGGATCTCCTCATTTTCGTCTAGGATCACCGCACGGGTTTTGATCGGCAAGATGACGTGTACGCTGGTGCCTTCATGGTAACGACTTTCCAGCCATATATGCCCGCCGTGCAGATAAACCAGTTGCCTGGTCAGGGGCAGACCCAGGCCCGTGCCTTCATACTGGCGGGCGCTGGTTTGATCCAGTTGTTCAAATTCGTTGAAAATACGGTCCTGATCCTCCGGTTTGATACCGATGCCACTGTCTTTCACCACCATCAGAAAGGAATCTTGTTCAATGGTAAAGGGCTTGCTGCCCGCGCCGCCTTCAAAGTGTACGCCTTCGGCCACCTCCTGGGTGATGATCCGCACTTCCCCTTTTTCCTCGGTGAACTTGATGGCATTGGAAAGCAGGTTGTACAAGATTTGCTTAAAGCGGGCGGCGTCCCCTTCCACGATCAAATCCTGGCACAGGATCAATTTGAGCTGGATGTTCTTTTTGTAAGCCAGGGTTCGGATAATATTCTGCACCTCATCAATGACTTTGTTGACCGCATAAGGCTGGATGGTCAGGCTCATTTTTCCTGCTTCCACCTTGGCAATATCCAAAATATTATTGATCAAACTCAACAGGTGTTTTCCGGAATTAAGAATATTGGCCAGGTATTTTTCCTGACGTTCATTGATGTCCCCAAACATTTTATCCTTGAGCACTTCCGCAAACCCGATAATGGCGTTGAGCGGCGTACGCAGTTCATGGGACATGCTGGCCAGAAATTCCGATTTCATGCGCGATATTTTTTCCAGGTCTTCATTGGCTCCGATTAATTCTTCTTTTTGGAATTGCAGCTCTTCCGAAATTTCATAGAGGCGCAGGTTTTTTTCCACGATTTCCCGGGTGCGCTCTTTGATCACTTCTTCATGTTGTTTGTTGAGCTTGCTCATTTCCTCCGCCAGCCGCGATTTTTCCTCAGCGATGGAGGCCTTCTCTTTGACCATTTCTTCCAATTGATTATAGGAGGCCTCCAATTTTTTAACCATGATCGTAAACTCATCGGCCAGCTGTTCAATCTCATCATTGGTGTAAATATGCAGATTCAGGTCGCTGCCCCGCCGAAAGCGCCGTCCCGCCGGCAGCCCATCCTCGTCAAACTCGATATCACTCTCGGCCACTACTTTCATGGCCCGGGCCAACTGTTGAACGGGCGAAATAATAATGCGGTAAAGGTAAAGCGCGGCCAGAATACCGAACATGATAAACACGCCAATGCCGAACATCAGCCAGAGGCTGCGATAGAGCAAAAATTTGCTCTGTCCCATGGATGGAATACCCAGGCGGATAAAGCCTATGCTTTCGGGTTGTGCCCCGGCTTTTAGGGGTGGTGTCATAATGGGCGCCACAATATCCTCCACCTGACCGCCGCCGGACAACAGCACTGTCCGGGCCTTGCCCATTTGCTGCACCATCTGAGCAGGCGTTAACGCTTGGGGCAGTTCAATGCCGGTCCGGGCCTCGGCATCCATCACCTCGCCCTGCCTGTTCATAATGCTGGCATAAAGTAAATGTTCGGCCGGCAGCATGTTTCTGAGCAAGGGGGTCAAAACTTTCGGCGTTAATTCGGGCGCCGCATAAGTTACCGCCATGGCCAGGCGCTTGCTTTTTTCCAGGCATTGATTTTGATAAAATTCCGATAAGATGATCTTGGTGCTGTAAAAATAAAAGACAAAAAAGGCCAGGGAGAAAAAACCGATCAGGGCGGAAATGGTTATTACAAATTTCTGCCGCAGCCCGGTTTTAAAGGCCAGGGCTTGTTTGTTGTCACCTTGGGAACGGCGACGTTCCTTGTCTATGGGCCATTGTTTAGGTTGCATCATGTTTATAACTGAACAAGTTCTCCTCTAAGGTTGTCGGTGGTGATGGTCAACAGTCCCACGGTAGGCTTGGCGTTGGCCGTGCCGACGACGGTGCTGCCGGGATTCATAAACCAAATACCACCTTCTTGGCCCCAGTAGGCCTTGTGGGTATGGCCGTAAATAATAAGCTGCACCTCTCCCAGTTGCTTGCGCACATAAGACCGGATGTCGGGCTTGGGCCCGCCGGTCCCATGCATCACGCCCACACGATAACCTTCGATCACCATGTGGCGCATGACCGGCAAGGCATAAATTTCATGATCCATATTGCCGGCCACGGCATGGACCGGCGCGAGTGCCGCCAATTCATCGAGCACCGGGCTGGCTTCGATGTCGCCCGCATGAATGATCATGTCTACGCTCTGAAAAACTTGATACACCCGCTTCGGAAGGGCGCTTGTCTTGGCCGGAATGTGGGTGTCTGATAAAACGCCTATTTTCATGATCTCTCCTGCTTTTAGTATCGACATGGCGAGGCCGGTCATAAGGCCGTAACAACGCAACCTTAAGCTCTGTCTTCACGGCCTGTTGAGCCCCGGCTTTGGTGCACTATAATGATAGTTTTAACCATCCTTATGAAACTGGCCTCCACCCCGGGCATGCATAAAAAAATCTATTATAAAGCTCCCTTATAGAGCGCGCAAGACTGTAAATCGCCGCCGGCTTGGTATTTTTCGGCTAAAACCCTGCCTTCAAAACGCCTGTCCCGGAAACTGCGGGAAGATAAGGCCGCT
Organism: uncultured bacterium; assembly: GCA_964454395.1. Lineage (GTDB taxonomy): Bacteria > Oederibacteriota > JAAXVQ01 > JAAXVQ01 > JAUVAV01 > CAVQBK01. The sequence continues at coordinate 4,915 of CAYVTN010000203.1, forward strand.
TTTAGGCCAGGCAGGAAAGTCCATGTGCTTTGAAACTAAAATAATCATTGCCGGCAATGATGATATGATCAAGCAAACCGACGTCCACCGTGGCCAGGGCTGCTTTTAAAGTTTTGGTCAATTGCCGGTCCTGCAAAGAAGGTTCCAGGGACCGGCCGGGATGGTTATGAGCAATGATCAAGCCCGCGGCATGATGGTACAGGGCCCGTTCCACTACATTGCGGGGATGAACCGAGGCCTGGCCCACCGTTCCGCTGGTGATACTTTCCACAGCAATCAGGCAATTACGGTTATCCACAAAAAGCAGCACCACCTCTTCCTTGCTTTGGCCTTTTAACCGGGCTTTCAGATAGGCGTAAACCAATTGCGGTGAAGACAGGAGATTGCGCGCTTGCAGATCATGCTGGGCATATACCACCGCCACATCCTTAAGTAGCTTCAGGAACAAGGCGGAATGATGGGCAACGCCTTTGACGGTCTGCAAGTCCTCAATCCCGGCGTTCAGCACATTGACCAGGGTTTTATATTTACTGAGCAAGGCTTTGGCAATGGGCTTGCTGTCTTTACGCGGTGCCGCATAAGCAAGCAGCAATTCCAACACTTCGTAATCAAGCCATCCTTTCAGGCCTTGCTGTTCGTATTTGGTCTTGATGCGCTGACGGTGGCCAATATAATTGGGTTTGGTCTCTTTTAAGGTCGTCATAATCATCTTCTCTTCCCTCCGGGACCCTGGCTTCACAGGTCAAATATCAGACTTGCGGCAGCAGGGATAAAGTTGGTTATATAATCTTTAGACCATGAGAAGATGGATTTCTTTCATAAAATTTAATTGTTCTTCGGCCATGACCGGTATCGTATGCTGAAAACAGGCCCCCTAAAAATTTTTCGTTTTTGGTCGTGTTGCTTGGGTATTTTATAAATGTCCTCAACTTTAGCAAAGTTGCTTTTTCGGGCCCTCAGATCGGGATAAGGTGGTGGTTGTGTCCCGACGGGTA